>NZ_JBSFVR010000077.1:0-25978 GCF_053592415.1 Streptomyces sp. NPDC002690
TGTACCGCACCGGTGACCTCGTTCGCTGGACCGGTGACGGGCACATCGCCTACGTCGCCCGCGCGGACGGACAGGTGAAGCTGCGCGGCTACCGCATCGAACTCGGCGAGATCGAATCCGTCCTGGCCCGCTGCGAGGGAGTCGCCGACTCCTTCGCCGTCGTCCGCGAGGACACCCCGGGCGACCGGCGCCTCGTCGCCTACGTGGTGCCCGTCGCCGGTACGCGCCCCGAGCCCGACGACCTCGCCCGCTCGATGGGCCGGTCCCTGCCCGCGTACATGGTGCCCTCCGCGTTCGTGCCGCTCGACGCGCTGCCGCTGACCGTCAACGGCAAGGTGGACCGGCGGGCTCTGCCCGCACCCGTGCAGGGGGACCCGGACCGGAAGGGCGCGAGCCGCACGGCCCGTACCGCCCTCACCGTCCGTACCGCCCGCGAGGAGATCCTCCGCGGTCTCTTCGCCGACGTCCTCGGACTCGACGGGACCCACGTCGGCGGTGACGGCGACTTCTTCGCCCTCGGCGGACACTCCCTGCTCGCCACCCGCCTCGCCGCCCGCATCCGCACCGCGCTCGGCGTGGAGGTTCCCGTCAAGGCGCTCTTCGAGCACTCCACTCCGGCCGCCCTCGCCGCCGTGCTGGACGGCGCCGAGGCAGCCAGAAGACCCCTGGAGAGAACCGGGGAACGTCCCGATCCGCTGCCGCTCTCCTTCGCGCAGCAGCGCCTCTGGTTCCTCGGCCGGCTGGAGGGGCCCAGCGCGACCTACAACGTGCCGCTGGTGCTCCGCCTGGACGGCCCGCTCGACGCGCGGGCCCTGGAGCGCGCCCTCGCGGACGTGGTCGAGCGCCACGAGAGCCTGCGCACCGTTTTCCCCGACACCGACGGTGTCGCCAGGCAACTGGTGCTCGACGCCGCCAGGGCCGACCTCGACCTGACGCCCCGCGACACCGACCCCGCCGACCTCGGCGACACACTCACCGCCGAGGTGGCGCACGCCTTCGACGTGAGCACCGAACTCCCGGTACGGGCCCGGCTCGTGAGGCTCGCACCCGAAGCCCACGTCCTGGTGCTGGTCCTGCACCACATCGCCGGGGACGGCTGGTCCCTGGCCCCGCTCGCCCGCGACCTGGGCGAGGCGTACCGGGCACGGGCCAAGGGCGAGGCACCGGGCTGGACCGGACTCGCCGTCCAGTACGCCGACTACACCCTCTGGCAGCGTGCCCTGCTCGGTGAGGAGGACGACCCCTCCAGTCAGGCCGCCCGCCAACTCGCCTTCTGGCGCGGCGCACTCGCCGGCGCCCCCGACCTGCTCGAACTGCCCTACGACCGGCCGCGACCCGCTGTGCCGGCCCACTGCGGCGACGCGCATCCCTTCACGGTCGGTGCCGACACCCACCGGGCGCTCGCCGGCCTGGCCCGGACCCGGGGCAGCAGCCTCTTCATGGTCCTCCAGGCCGCCCTGTCGGTCCTGCTCTCCCGCCACGGAGCCGGTGCGGACATCCCGTTGGGCACCGCGGTCGCCGGGCGCACCGACGAGGCGCTCGACGACCTGGTCGGCTTCTTCGTCAACACCCTGGTGCTGCGCGCCGACCTGAGCGGCGACCCCACGTTCGGCGAAGTCGTCGACCGGGTAAGGGACTTCGACCTGGCGGCCTACGCCCACCAGGACCTGCCGTTCGAGCGGCTGGTGGATGCCCTCAGCCCCGTCCGCGCCCAGAACCACCATCCGCTCTTCCAGACCATGCTCGTCCTCCAGAACCAGGGCGACGCAACGATCGGGCTGCCCGGACTGACGGTGACACAGCAGCCCGTGCACACCGGGATCAGCAAGTTCGACCTGACCTTCACCTTCACGGAGACGTACGACGACTCGGGGCGGCCCGCCGGTCTCGGGGGCGTCCTGGAGTTCTCCACCGAACTCTTCGTCCCCGCCACCGCGCACACCCTGGCCGCCCGCCTCACCCGCCTGCTCGCCACGCTCGCCGCAGACCCCGGCCTGCGCGTCCACACCGTTGAGGTGCTGGACCCGGACGAGCGACGGAGCCTGGACCGCGTCGCGTACGGCCCGGCCCGGCCCGGGCCCGCCCGTACCGCGCCCGAGGCGTTCCGCGCACAGGCCGCCCGCACCCCCGGGGCGCGGGCCGTACGCGACGGCGGCGACGGCCTGACCTTCGCCGAACTCGACGTCCTGTCCGACGACTTGGCGCACCACCTGTACGACCGGGGTATCGGCCGCGGTGACCTTGTCGCACTGGCCCTGGAAGGCACCGCGGACCAGGTCCTCGCGATGCTGGCGGTCACCAAGGCCGGCGCCGCCTATCTGCCGGTCGACCTGGAGTACCCCGAGGCGCGCATCGCCCACATGCTCGACGACGCCCGCCCGGCGCTGCTCCTCACCCACACCGGCCGCGCCGAACACCTCGGCCTCACCCTGCCCGGCCTGGCACTGGACGACCGGACCGCCTGGTCCACCGGGCGCGCCACGCCGCCCGCCCCGGCGCCCGACCCGCGCGACGCGGCGTACGTCATCTACACCTCGGGCTCGACCGGTACCCCGAAGGGCGTGGTGGTCACCCACGCCTCCCTCACCAACCACATGGCGTGGATGGCGGACCACCTCGGCCTCAGCCGCGACGACCGGGTCCTCGCCCGCACCTCGCCGAGCTTCGACGCCTCGGTCTGGGAGACCTGGCTGCCGCTGCTGCACGGCGGCTCGACCTGTCCCGTGCCGCCCGCCCTCAACCACGACCCCGCCGGGCTGCTGGCCAGGATGCGCGCCGAAGGCGTGACCCTCGCCCAGTTCGTGCCTTCGCACCTCGCGGTCGTCCTCACCGAGACGGCTCCCGGTACCGCACCCGAAACGCTGCGGGCCGTCCTGTGCGGCGGCGAACCACTGCCCCGGGCGCTGGCGGAACGCGTCGCACGGGACTGGCGGACAGAGGTGCACAACCTCTACGGGCCGACCGAGGCCACCATCGACGCCACCGCCCACCACCACCGGACCGCCGAAGCCGGCGCACCGGCGGGGGACGTGAGCGTGCCGCTCGGACACCCCGTCGACAACACCCGCGCCTACGTCCTCGACGCGGGTCTGCGGCCCGTGCCGCCCGGCGTCACAGGCGAACTGCACCTCGCGGGCGACGGACTCGCCCGCGGCTATCTGGGCCGCCCCGGCCTGACCGCCGTACGGTTCGTCGCCGACCCGTACGGACCCGCCGGGAGCCGGATGTACCGCACCGGCGACCTCGTCCGGCGGGACGCCGACGGCCTGCTCACCCATGTCGGGCGCGCCGACGACCAGGTGAAGGTGAACGGATTCCGCATCGAGCCCGGGGAGGTCGAGGCCGCTCTCACCGCACTCGACGGCGTGGCCACCGCCTGCGTCCTGGTCCGCGAGGACCGGCCCGGTGAGCGGCGCCTGGTCGCCTACACCGTCGCAGGGCCGCGCGACGGCGCCCCGGCACCCGCGGAGCGCGAACTGCGCGCCCGCCTCGCCGGGACCCTGCCGCCGTACATGGTGCCCGCGGTCTTCGTGACGCTGGACGCGCTGCCGCTGCTGCCCAACGGCAAGACCGACCGGCGGGCCCTGCCCGCACCGGCCCGGCCCGGTGCCGTACGCCCGGGCGGACGGCCGCGCACCACCAAGGAACAGGCGCTCTGCGAGGTGTTCGCCTCCGTCCTGCGCGTCCCCTCCGTCCGCACCGACGACGACTTCTTCGCCCTCGGCGGCGACAGCATCCTCTCCATCCAGCTCGTCAGCCGGGTCCGCGAGGCCGGCCTGCGGGTCACCCCGCGTGACGTCTTCGTCCACCGCACGCCCGAGGCCATCGCCGCCGCTGCCACCTCGCTCGACGGGCACGCCGCGCTCGACGGGCACGCCGCGCCCGGCCGGGGCACCGCCGGACCGGCCGGAGGAGGGACCGGCACCATGCCGGCGACCCCCATCGTCGCCTGGTTCCTGGAGCGTCCCGGAACCACGGACGGCTACAACCAGTCAGCAGCGCTGCGCACGCCGCCGGGAGCCGCCCCCGAGACCCTGACCGCCGCCCTCCAACTCCTTTTCGACCACCACGACATGCTCCGCCTCCGGGTGGTGGCGGCGGCCGGCGGCGAGCCCGTCCTCGAAGCGCTGCCCCGGGGCTCCGTCCCCGCCGTCGACCGGTTCACCCGGATCGACGTCGCGGGCCTCGACGCCGACGCGGTCCGGGCCGCCGTGACCGAGGGCGGTGAGGAGGCCCGCCTGCGGCTCAGCCCCTTCGACGGGAACGTCGTGGAGGCCGTCTGGTGCGACGCGGGGCCCCGGGCGCGCGGTCGGCTGCTCCTCGTCGTCCACCACCTGGCCGTCGACGCCGTCTCCTGGCGCATTCTTGCCGACGACCTGGCCACCGCCTGGCGGATCGTCACCGAAGGCCCCGGGCGGCACGCGACCCTCCCCGCGACCACCTCCTACCGGCAGTGGGCGCACCTCCTCGCCGCCCGGGCGGGCGACCCCACCCGCGAGGCCGAACTCCCGCTCTGGGAAACGGTGTCCGTCGCCCCCGACCCGCGACTGGGACACCGCCCGCTCGACCCCGGCCGGGACACCGCCGGCCGGACCCGCACCCTCGTCACCCGGCTGCCCGCCACCTGGACCCGGCCCCTCCTCACCACCGTCCCCGCCGCCTTCCACGCCGGAGTGGACGACGTGCTGCTCACCGGTCTCGCCCTCGCGGTGAACGCCCGGCGCGCGGAGGGGGCTTTCGGCGGGACGGCCGGCCCCGGTGGAACCGGCGTTCTCGTCGATCTGGAGGGCCACGGCCGGGAACAGCTCGACGAGAGCCTCGACCTGTCCCGTACCGTCGGCTGGTTCACCAGCCTGTACCCGGTCCGGCTGGACCCCGGCCCGCTCGACCCCCGCGCTCCCGGACGCTTCGACGCGGCCCTGGCCGGACGCGCCCTCAAGCGCGTCAAGGAACAGCTGCGGGCCGTCCCCGACCACGGAGTCGGCTACGGGATGCTGCGCCGGCTCAACGCGACGACCCGCCCCCGGCTGGCCGCCGCACCCGACCCTCAGATCGGCTTCAACTACCTCGGGAGATACGCGGGTCCGAAGGACGCGGGGGAGACGGGCGGAGCCGACTGGGAGGTGCTGCTCGACGGCGGCGGACCCCGGGCCCAGGACCCCGGCATGCCCGTCCACCACGTGCTCGACATCAACGCGCACACCGAGGACGGGCCGGACGGCCCGAGCCTGGTGACCCGCTGGACCTGGCCCGCCGAACTCCTCCCGGAGGAGGACGTGGAAGCCCTGTCCGAGGCCTTCGCCCGCGCCCTGCGCGTGCTCGCCGAACACGCCGAACGGCCCGACGCGGGCGGCTGGACGCCGTCCGACCTCCCCCTGGTCTCCCTGGACCAGGCCCAGATCGACCGACTGCAGAACAAGTGGGGTGGACGCAAGTGACCGGGTTCCAGCTGGAGGACGTTCTGCCGCTGACGCCGTTGCAGGCAGGCATGCTCTTCCACGCGCTGTACGACTCCACCGCCGTGGACGTCTACACCGCGCAGTTCGTCTTCGACATCGAAGGCACCCCCGACGTCCCCGTGCTGCGCGCCGCCGTCGGCGGCCTGCTGCGACGGCACGCCAACCTGCGGGTCGGCTTCCTCCACGAGGACCTGGACGAGCCCGTGCAGGCCGTCGCCGCCGAGGTGCCCGTACCGCTGGAGGAGCTGGACCTGACCGGCCCGGACGGTCCTGCGGCGACGGAGGAACGCCTCGCCGCGTTCCTCGCCGCCGACCGCACCCGGCGCTTCGACCTCGCCGCCCCGCCCCTGATGCGCTTCACGCTGATCCGCACCGCGTCCCGCGCTCACCGGCTCGTCATGACGGCCCATCACATTCTGCTCGACGGATGGTCGATGCCGCTGCTGGTGCGCGAACTCTTCGAGCTGTACGCGACCGGGGGCGACGACTCCGCCCTGCCCCGGGTCGCCCCGTACCGCACCTATCTCGCGTGGCTGGCCCAGCAGGACCGCGCGGAGGCCCTGGACACCTGGCGCACCGCGCTGGCCGGGATCGAGGCGCCCACCCTGCTCGCCGGAGCCCGGCGCGGCGGCGCACCGGCCCCGGGAGAGCCCGCCCCGGGCGGGTCCCCGAGCGCGGGCGGCCTGCCCGAGATGCTCGTCCTCGACCTGGACGAGGCCACCACCACCCGGCTGCGGGAGACGGCCCGGGCCCACCGGCTCACCCTCAACACCCTGGTGCAGGGCGCCTGGGGGCTCCTGCTCACCCGGCTCACCGGCCGCCCCGACGTCGTGTTCGGCACCACCGTCTCCGGCCGTCCGCCGGAGATCCCCGGGGTGGAGTCGATGGTCGGGCTGTTCATCAACACCGTGCCGGTACGGCTGCGACCGGCGGCCGACGACACCCTGGCCACGCTCCTGACCCGGCTCCAGGACGAGCAGGCGCGGCTCCTGGGCGCCCAGTTCGTGGGGCTGACCGAGATCCGCGAGGTCACCGGACCGGACGAACTCTTCGACACCCTCACGGTGTTCGAGAACTACCCGCTGGACGCCGAGGCGTTGCGCACCGCCCAGCAGGGGCTGCCCGGCATCGCCGTCACCGGCTTCAGCGGCACGGACGCCGCCCACTACCCGCTCACCCTCACCATCGCCCCCGGCGACACCCTGCGGATCACCTTCGCCCACCGGGCCGCCGTCCTGGGCCACGAGGAGGTGGCCCGCACGGCGGCCCGTATGCGCCGGCTGCTGACGGTGATGGCCCAGGGGCTCGACACGCGTGCCGACGCCGTACCCGTTCTCCTGGACGGCGAACACGAGGCGCTGGTGACCCAGGGCCGGGGCGCCCAACTCCCGCCCGAGGCAACGGTGATGGGTGTGCCGGAAACCTTCGCGCACATCGCCGCCCGGCAGCCGGACGCGGTCGCCGTCACCGGTGCCGGCGAGAAGCTGACCTACGGCCGGCTCCTTCGGCTCTCGGACCGACTGGCCGGAGCGCTCACGGGACTCGGAGTCCGGGCGGAGAGCGGTGTCGGCATCTTCCTGGGCCGCTCGGCCGCCCTGGTCACCGCCTCGCTCGCGGCCCTGCGCGCCGGCGCCGCCTACGTGCCCCTCGACCCGCGCTGGCCCGCCGAACGCCTCGCCCGGGTCGCGGAGGTGGCAGCCCCACGCGTCCTCGTCGTCGACGAGACCACCCGTGCGCATCCCTGGGTCCGGCAACTCCCGCCCGGCACACCGGTGGTGACCGTCGACCCGGCCGGCCGGGTGCTGCACGGGGGCCCCGCCGTTCCCGGCGAACTGCCTTCCGGCGGTGGCGGGTCCGGTGCCCGCCTCGCCTACGTGATGTTCACCTCCGGCTCCACCGGACTTCCCAAGGGCGTCGGCGTCACCCACGCCGACATCACCGCCCTCGCGGCCGACCGGACCTGGGGCGACGGAGCCACCGACGCGGTGCTCCTGCACTCGGCCTACGCGTTCGACGCCTCCACCTTCGAGATGTGGGTCCCCCTCCTCAACGGGGGCCGTGTGGTCCTCGCCCCCGAGGGAACCCTCCAGCCCGCCGCGATCCGTGACGCGGTGGCCCGCCACGGGGTGACGGCGGCGTTCCTGACGACCGCCCTGTTCAACGTCGTCGCCGAGACCGACCCCGGCGCCCTCGGCACGCTGCGGCTCGCCGCCGCCGGTGGCGAGGCCGCCGCCCCCGGCGTCCTCCAGCGGCTCGCCGCCGGTCATCCCGGCACCGCCGTCCTCAACGCCTACGGACCGACCGAGGCCACTACCTTCGCCACCCTGCACCGTGTCCGCCCCGGCGACGCGCCCGACGGGGTGCCCCCGATCGGCCGGCCGCTCGACGGCATGAGCGCCCACGTCCTGGACGCGGCCCTGCGCCCCGTACTTCCGGGTGCAGAAGGGGAGTTGTACCTCGCGGGCGCCGGCGTCGCGCGCGGCTACCTCGGCCGCCCCGGACTCACCGCCACCCGCTTCGTCGCCGACCCCTTCGCCGGGGGCGGCGCGCGCATGTACCGTACCGGCGACCTCGTGCGCCGCGACCCGGACGGCGCCCTGCACCACCTGGCGCGGGCGGACCAGCAGATCAAACTGCGCGGCCACCGCATCGAACCCGCCGAGATCGAGGCGGTGCTCCGCGCCGACCCGACCGTACGCGCCGCCTGCGTCCTGGTCCGCGAGGACCTGCCCGGCGACCGCACCCTCACCGCCTACGTCGTCCCCGCGCCCGGCAGCACCCCGGACCCCGGGACGCTGGCCGCGCACGTCGGCCGCCACCTGCCCGCGTACATGGTGCCCGCCGCCATCACGCTCCTCGACGCCCTGCCGCTCACCCCCAACGGCAAGCTCGACCGACAGGCCCTGCCCGCGCCCGCCCGGCGGACCGGACCGGCCGGAAGACCCCCGCGCGGTGCCCACGAGGAGATCCTCGCAGGGCTCTTCGCCGACGTGCTGGGCGTGGACCGCGTCGCCGCCGACGACAACTTCTTCTCCCTCGGCGGCCATTCGCTGCTCGCCACCCGACTCGTGGGCCGCGTCCGATCCGCCCTGGACACCGAGGCGGACATCCGCACCCTCTTCGAGAACCCCACTGTCGCCACGCTCGCCACCGCCCTGGAACACGCAGCCCGCCCAGCCCGCCCCGCCCTCGTCCCGCAGGAACGCCCCGCCATCCTCCCGCTCTCCTACGCCCAGCAGCGCCTGTGGTTCCTGCACAAACTCGAAGGCCCCTCCGCCACCTACAACATCCCCTTCGCCGTACGCCTCGAAGGCCCGCTCCACACCGAAGCCCTGCGCCGGGCGCTGCGCGACGTCGTCACCCGGCACGCCTCCCTGCGCACCGTCTTCCCGGAGCGCGACGGCGGACCGTGCCAGCACATCACCGCACCCGAGGACGTGCGGCTCCCGCTCGTCGTCGAGGCTGCCGACGAGGAAAAACTCGCCGACCGTGTCCGCGCCGCCGCGACCGAGCCGATCGACGTCGAACGCCGCCTCCCGGTCCGGGCGACCCTGCTGCGCCTCGCCGACGAGGCGCACGTCCTGATCCTGGTGATCCACCACATCGCGGCCGACGGATCGTCCCTGGCACCCTTCGCCCGCGACCTCGCCGCCGCCTACCGCGCGCGCCTGGACGGCCAGGCCCCGGCCTGGACCGAACTCCGCGTGGACTACGCGGACCACGCCCTGTGGCAGCGCCGCCTGCTCAGTGGCGGCCCCGACAGCCTGCTGAACCGTCAACTGTCCCACTGGCGAGACGCGTTGGCAGGGCTCCCGGAGATCGTCGAGCTGCCCCGGGACCGTCCGCGACCGCCCGTCTCGCTGCACACCGGCGCCACCCACGCCTTCGTCCTGGACCGCGCCACCGCCGGACGGATCAACGGCCTGGCCCGTGCCACCGGCAGCACCGTGTTCATGGTGCTCCAGGCCGCCCTGTCCCTCGTGCTCTCCCGCCACGGCGCCGGGGACGACATCCCGCTCGGCACGGCGGTCGCCGGCCGCACCGACGAAGCGGCCACCGACCTCGTCGGCTTCTTCGTCAACACCCTGGTGCTGCGCACGGACCTCTCGGGCGATCCGACGTTCCTCGAACTCCTCGCCCGTGTGAAGGAGTTCGACCTCTCGGCGCACGCGCACCAGGACGTGCCCTTCGAGCGGCTGGTCGAACTCCTCAACCCCGCCCGCTCGCAGAACCACCACCCGCTCTTCCAGACCATGCTCGTCCTCCAGAACCACACCGCCGCCGCCCCCGTCGAACTCCCCGGACTCACCGTCACGGCCGTGCCCGTCGACACGGCCGTGAGCAAGTTCGACCTCTCCTTCACCTTCACCGAGACCCGCGACGCCGGCGGAGCGCCCGACGGCATGCGGGCCACCGTCGACTACGCCACCGAACTCTTCGACGCCACCACCGTGCGGGCCCTCACCGAACGACTCACCCTGCTGCTCGACGCGGTCACCACCGACCCGTCCCGCCCGCTGCACACGTACGAGGTGCTCACCGCCGCCGAGCGCACCCGCCTGACGACCTGGGGCACCGGTCCGGCGGACGACCTGCCCGGCACCACCGTCCCCTCGCTCTACGAGGAGTGGGCCCGGCGCACCCCGGACGCGCCCGCCGTCCGCGACGCCCGTACCACCCTCACGTACGCCGCCCTCGACGCCCGCGCCGACGCGCTCGCCCGCCGGCTCACCGCCCTCGGCGTCGGCCCCGAGGACCGGGTGGCGGTCGCCCTGCCCCGCACCCATGACCTCCTCGTCTCCCTCCTCGGCGTCCTGAAGGCCGGAGCCGCGTACGTACCGCTCGACCCCGACTACCCCGCCGACCGGCTCTCCTACATGCTCGAAGACGCCCGCCCGTGCCTGCTCCTGACCACCCCCGCGATCCACCGCCGGCTCCCCGGGGCCCCAGTGCCCCACCTGTACGCCACGGACCCCGGCGACCCCGGCGACGGCGCCGCCACGCCCCGGCGCCCGCTGCCGGAGCACCCCGCGTACGTCATCTACACCTCCGGCTCCACCGGGCGGCCCAAGGGGGTCGTGGTCACCCACCGGGGCGCCGGCGCCATGGCCAGGTCCCAGCGGGAACGGCTGCGTGTCACCCCGGACAGCAGGGTGCTGCACATGGCGTCCGTCAGCTTCGACGCCGCGTTCTGGGAACTCTGCATGGCGCTGCTCTCCGGGGCCTGCCTGGAGATCGACGAACGCGACGCTCTGCTGCCCGGCCCCACCCTCGCCGCCACCGTCCGCGAACGGGGCGCCACCCACCTCACCCTGCCGCCCGCCGCGCTCGCGGTGATGCCGGCCGGCTCGCTGCCCGCAGGGACCACCGTGGTCCTCGCCGGCGAGGCGTGCACCCCGGCCCTGGTACGGGAGTGGGCGGCCGGCCGCCACCTCGTCAACGCCTACGGCCCGACCGAGACCACCGTCTGCGCGACCATGAGCGCCGCCCAGCACCCGGACGGACCACTCGCCCCCGACCGTACGGTGCCCATCGGCGTACCCGTCGACGGCACCCGGGTACACGTCCTGGACGACCGGCTGGCCCCCGTGCCGGCCGGCGTCGTCGGCGAGCTGTACGTCTCCGGGGCGGGAGTCGCCCGCGGCTACCACGGCAGGCCCGGCCTCACCGCGAGCCGCTTCGTGGCCGACCCTGCCGACCGCACGGGAGGCCGGATGTACCGGACCGGCGACCTGGTCCGCTGGACCGGTGGCGACGGCGCACCCGGTGAACTCGTCTACGTCTCCCGGGTGGACGACCAGGTCAAGCTGCGCGGCTTCCGCATCGAACTCGGCGAGATCGAGGCCGTGCTCACGGCCCTGCCCGGCGTGGCGGCGGCCTGCGCCGTCGTCCGTGAGGACCGGCCGGGCGACCGGCGCCTCGTCGCGTACACCGTGCCGGCGGACGGCGCGGCGGGGCCCGGCCCGTCCGAACTCCGCGCCCACCTGGCCGCCGCCCTGCCCGGCCACATGCTTCCCGCCGCCTACGTGACTCTCGACGCGCTGCCCCTCACTCCCAACGGCAAGACCGACCGGCGGGCCCTGCCCGAGCCCGACCGGACCGCACCGACCGGTGGACGCGCCCCGCGCACCGACCGGGAGAAGGCCCTCTGCGAGGCGTTCGCCGAGACCCTCGGCGTGGCTCAGGTCGGCGTCACCGACGACTTCTTCGCCCTCGGCGGCCACTCACTCCTCGCCGTGAACCTCGCCCAGCGGATCGAGGAGCGCTGCGGCCAACGCCCCACCCTGCGAACCCTGTTCGCAGCGCCCACCGTCGAGGCGCTGGACCGCCTCCTGGCAGGCGGCACGGGCAAGGGGGACCCCGCGCGGGGTGTCGCCGAAGTGGACCTCGCCGCGGAAGTACGGCTGGCCCCGGACATCACCGGCACCGGCCGGAACGCCCCGCCGCCCGCACCCGCCCGACGCCCGGCCCGGCCGTCCGCCCGCCCGCTGCTGACCGGCGCCTCCGGGTTCCTCGGCGCCTTCCTCCTGCGCGACCTCATCGAGACCACCGACGGCCCCGTCGACTGCCTGGTACGCGCCGAGGACGCGTCCCGGGCAGCCCACCGGCTGCGCGCCAACCTGGAGCACTACGGCCTCTGGCACCCCCGGTACGCCGAACTGATCCACGCCGTCCCCGGCGACCTCGGTGCCCCGGGGCTCGGCCTGACGCCCGAGGACCGGGCCGCCCTGGTACGCCGTCTCGGACCCGTCCTGCACAACGGCGCACACGTCAACTTCGCCACCCCGTACGGAGATCTGCGCGCCGCCAACGTCGCCGGCACCGAGGAGCTGCTGCGCCTGCTCGCCGACTCCGCCTCATCCGGCATGCACTACGTCTCGACCACCGGCGTCTACGCCCCAGTCTCGGGCCCCGCTCCCGTCATCCTCACGGAGACGAGCCCGACGGGTCCGTCCGCCGGACTGCCGGACGGCTACGCGCAGAGCAAATGGGTCGCCGAAGGGCTCGTCGGCCTCGCCCGGGAGCGCGGACTTCCGGTGACCGTCCACCGCCCCGGCCGCATCAGCGGCGACACCACCACCGGCGCCTGCCAGGACCGGGACCTGCTCTGGCAGTTGATCAAGGGGTGCCTGCAGGCGGAGGCGGTACCGGACCTGCCGCACGGCTCGACCGACTGGGTGCCCGTGGACCACGTCAGCGCGGCGGTGGTGGCGCTCGTCCTCGACGGCCGTCCGGGCGGCGGGACCTACCACCACACCAACCCGGACGCGCCCGGCCTGGACCGCGTCTTCGAGGCCGCCGGCCGCCTCGGCCACGAGGTGCGCACCCTCCCCGCCGACCAGTGGCGGACCCGCGTCGCGGCCCAGCCCGACAACGCGGCACAGCTGTTCCTCGGCGGCAGCGGCGGCGACGGCGAGGGGTCCGGCGGAGGGGCGACGGACCATCGCCGCTTCGACTCCGGCCGGACCGCCGGGGCGGTCGCCGCCCTCGGCGTCCACCTGCCGCCGCTCACCGACGACGTGCTGGACCGCTACCTCACGTACTTCCAGGGCACGGGGTTCCTGCCGTCACCGCGTCAGGTGACTGCTGCTCCCTGACGGAGCGCGGGGACGGGGTGCGATGTCACTCCCCGTCCCCGGAGCCGGCCGAACCGCGGGGGGTGTGGCCGCCTCCCGCCGGTGGCGGCGAAAAGCCGTCGCCCCGCTGGGGTTGCGCCGCGCAAGCTGTCCCGCATGACCGACCTCGACACCCTTCTGCCGCCCACTGACCTCGCCGCCGCCATGGAGGCGGGCCACGTCAGCCGGAAAACCCACCCGACCCTGCCGCTGTCGATCTACACCTACACGCGGGAGTGCCAGTACGGGCACGTGTGGACGCCGGTCACCATGCGCTGCCGGGGCCTGATCGCCGACGACGTCTCCGGCGCGGTGGTCGCCCTGCCGTTCCCGAAGATCTTCCTGACGGCCATGCACGGAGCGCACGACTTCGCCCCTCCGCTGCCCGCCGAGCCGTTCGAGATATTCGAGAAGACGGACGGCTCGCTGATCATCGTCTTCCACTACGACGGCCGCTGGCACGCCGCGTCGAAGGGAAGCTTCGTCTCCGGGCAGGCCCAGTGGGCCCAGGCGGTCCTCGACGCCGCCGACCTGTCCGGCCTCGACCCCGAACTCACCTACCTCGCCGAGGCGGTCTACCCCGCCAATCGGGTCGTCGTCGACTACGGGCGGCGCGAAGACCTCGTCCTCCTCGCCGTCTACCGGCCGTCCGACTGCGCGGAGGTGCCGCTGGCCGCCGTCGCCCCGGGCTGGAAACCGATCGGCACGGTCGTCCGGTCCTGGGGTCTGCGGGACGGCCTGGTGGAGCTGGAGCGGCTGGCCGCCACGAGTACCACCCTGGACGGAGCGAGGGCCGACGGTACGGACGAGGAGGGGTACGTCATCCGCTACGCCTCCGGAGCCCGGGCGAAGATCAAACTGTCCGCCTACCTGGACCTGCACAGACTGTTCACCGGCACGAACGAACGGACCGTCTGGGACGTGCTGGCGTCCGGTCAGGACCCGGCAGTCCTGTTCGACGAGGTGCCCGACGAGTTCGCCGACTGGACCCGCGCCGTCGCGGCCTCCCTGCACGAGCGCCACGACCGGCTCGTGCAGCGGGCGAGAGAGGAGTACGGCCGGGTCGTGGCGGCCCTCCCCGCCGACGCCGACCGCAAGGCCTTCGCCCTGGAAGCGGCCGGGAGCGCGCACCGGGGCGTCCTGTTCCTCCTCCACGACCGCCGCGACGAGGCGGTCGGCGCCTGGGCATGGAGGGAGATCAAGCCGCGCGGCGACAGGCCGTTCCGGAACGCCGAGGACTGACACCGACGGCGACGTGCCTTCCCGGGCGTCGGGCCGTACGGGCCGACGCCCGGCCCGCCCCGAAAGAGCACGCCACCGTCCTCATCCTCTTCCGGATCAGCCGTTGTTGATGCGTACCACTCCGGTGATGGTCCCCTGGTAGACCACGCCGCCCGGGGCGATGGAGCCCACCATCTGGAGGGAGTCGAAGAGCGAACCGGTACCGACGGACTTGGTGCGGACCGTCTTGCCGGTCTCCGGGTCGATCTCCGCGTAGGCGAAGTTGTCCAGGATGGACGTGCTGTTGGTGCCCGGGATGAGCGGACTGCGGACGATGGTGTGGATGAGGCCGTCGGCGGTGGACAGCCGGGGCACGGCCGAGGAGCGGATGTTGGTGTCCCACTTCAGGTCGCAGCCGGAGCCGTCCGCGCGTACGTCGACCCGGCTGAAGCCGCCCGTGAAGTCGGCGGAGGCGGGGACGCTGGTGCCGGCGTTGTCCGGGAGGGCGGGGTAGGGGTAGCCGTAGGTGCTGGCGACGAAGACCGAGTTGCCCACCGCGACGGGAGAGTTCTCGCTGCCGCTGCCGGACTTGAGAACCGGGACCGAGCAGACCTGGGCGCCGGTGTCCGTCCGGTACACGAGGAGGTTCTCGGTGGGGGAGGCGTTGTCGACGATGGTGACGTAGTCGGTGCCGGTGCGCGGCCCGAAGAAGGTCGGGGTCGAACCGGTGCCCCAGCTCAGCTGACCGGGCTTGCGGGCGGGCCCGCGGTCGTAGGCCTGCCGCCAGGTGATGGCGGGCGTGCCGTCCGCGGCGGCGGTCAGCAGGTATGTGGCGTGGCTGGTCGCGATCGCCGTGCCGTCCGGTGCCGTCGAGATCGAGTTGTCGATGCGCTCCCCGGCGGGCAGGGTCAGGGAACGGACGGTGCCGGTGGTGTCGTCGGCGGTGCCGACCACGCCACCACCGGTGGCGAACCAGACCCGGCCCTGCCAGTCCGGCGACACCCCGGTGACGGCGTCGCCCTCCGGCACGGCCCCGGCCAGCGAGAGCGAACTCGCCACGTAAAGCTCCCAGTTGCCTGAAGAATTTCGGCGGTGGCCGATGCGGAGCAGGGTGCGGTTCCCGTCGACCGCGACGAGCCGGTCCTGGTTGTCGAGGTAGGCGTACACCCCGCCCAGCAGCGAGCCCTTGGCGATGGTGAGCGTCGTCAGCGACGCGCCGGACGCCGGATCGAGCAGATGCACGGTGGGCACCTGGCCGAAGATCGGCGTGCAGAGGGCCACCGGGTAGCCGTCCGACCCGACCAGGATCGTGGGGCAGGCGGACTGCAGGGCGACCCGCTTCGAGGTCAGCGAACCCGTGCCCGGCCCGGGAAGCGGCGTGGCGTCGGACGAGCCGGTGTCGCCGTGCATGGTGGCGGTGCCCTGGGGGCCGCTGTACGGGTTGTGCGGGGGCAGCGGACCGAACGTCGTCGCGGCCTGGGCCGGGAACGCCGCCGCCAGGGTGAAGAGGGTGGCGGCGCCCAGCACGGCGGCACGCGGGAACAGGGACGGACGAGGCACGGCGGAGTCCATTCGGGAGAGGACGGCGGGGGCAGCCGATTTCGACGGACGGCAGCCGGGAGCAGCGGACATCCGTGAGAAATCGGGAGATGTCGAAAGAGGAAGGCAGGGTTCGACCGCCGACGACGTCAGGGATGACGGAGCGAGCCGGTGGTGGTCACTGCCAGGAGGCCGACAGTCCGGGGCCGCAGTGCGGCGGGACGCCGGTGAGGAGAACCCGGGGTGCGGGAGGAGCGCCGAGAAGCGGCGGAACGTCCCGTCGCGGCCGGACCGGTGGGATCAGCGACAGAGCGCGCTGGACTGCCTGCACTGGTCCACGTGGCGACGGGCCACGAGCAGGGCGGGTGCGTACCCGAGTTCCCCAAGGGTTGTCATGGTCACGAACCTTGGCAGTCGTGCCGCGCCCGGGCAATGGGCGGTCCACATGATGGACGGACGAACCTGCTGGGTACGGCAGTTCTCGCCCGAAAGCCGATGCCCGGCAGGGTGGGGCCCTGCCGGGCATCGGGTCGTAGCGGTAATCGGGCCGGACGGGTCAGGCGAGGGTGCAGGCCGTGCCGCTGAGGTCGAAGGCGGCCGGTGAGGCGTTCGTGGCCCCCCGTGTGCCGATGAACCCGAGGGTGACCGAGGAGTTGACGGCGATGGCGGAGGTGTACGCGGCCGGGGTCACGCTCACCGCGCTCCCGCTCTGGGCGGCGGTCCCGCCCCACATGTTGTTGATGGTCTGGCCGTTGGCGAAGGAGAAGCCGAGCTTCCAGTTGTTGACGGCGGCGGTGCCCGTGTTCCGCAGGGTGATCTCCCCCTGGAAGCCGTTGCCCCAGTCGCCGACCACGCGGTACGCGACGGAGCAGGCGGCCCCGGTGGATCCGCCGCCGGTGGCGGTCGTCAGGCTCACCGCGGCCGAGCGGGCCGAACGGTTTCCGGCCGCGTCGCGTGCGTACACCGCGAAGGAGTAAGCGGTGCCCGCGGTGAGGGAGTTCACCGTGACGCCGGGGGTGGTGGACGACGCGACCGAGGTCTCGGTGGTGCCGTTGACACGCACGACGTCGTATCCCGCCACGCCCACGTTGTCGGTCGAGGCTGCCCAGCTCAAGGTGGCCGAGGTCGCGGTCACGGCCGAGGCGGTCGGGGTGCCGGGAGCGGTCGGGGCCTGGGTGTCGGCCGTCGTCCCGCCGAAGACCGTGGCCTCCTTGGAGGTCTGCGCGATGCCGTTGGCGCCGTGGAAGATGCGCTCGCCCCAGGAGCTGAGCCGGGTCGGGTCGAAGTCGATGACCAGGTCCAGGATCGGGTCCGTGTTGCCGCTCCAGGACCAGGCCAGGTAGCCGAGCTTCAGCTGCTCGGCGGTGGCCATCATGGTGTCCTCGTCCGGGTCCCCGTACTGGTCCGCCGGGCCTCCGAACTCGCCGATGAGGATGGGCAGCCCGGCGTTCACGAAGGCGTTCAGGTAGTCGGTGACGGCCTGGGCGGTGTTGTAGACGCTGTACATGTGGATCGAGAAGATCAGGTTGCCGGTGGTGTCGGCGTTGTACACCGCCTGGGCGTTGGCGCGCATGACGCCCTGCCAGTCCTGGCCCCAGTTGGGGGCGTCCACCATGATCGTGTGCTGGAAGCCGGCGGCGCGCAGCTTCTGCACGGCGCTGATGGTGGGAGCGGTCCACCCGGCCGGGTTGGTGTTGCCCCAGGGCTCGTTGCCGATGTTGATGATGACGTAGCTCTCCTGGCCGGCCAGGACGTCCTTCAGGCTGATCCAGTAGTCGGCCGCGTGGTCGAGGGTGCCCGCGGCGGAGTCCTCGCCGTAGCCGGTGGTGTCGTGCACCTCCAGTACGCAGATCAGCCGGTTGGCCTTGCACTGGGTGATGATCCCGGCGACCTCGGTGGGGCTGTTCTTCGTCCACCGGTAACCGTCGGAGAGCACCACGCGGACGCTGTTGGCGCCCGTCGCCTTGATGTCGGACAGCGACTGGGTCTCGCCCGGGTACCAGGTGTGCGCGTGGTTGACCCCGCGCATCACGAAGTCCTTGCCGTTGCCTTCGAGGAGGCGCCCGTTGCTGATGTGGAGACCGGTCGTGGCGGCTGCCGTCGAACTGGTCTGTGCCAAGGCGGTCGCCGGGGCCAGGGCACCGACGAGGAGGATCCCGAGGAGAGCCGTCAGGGCTCTCCGGAGGAGGGTGGCGGGGTGTGTTCGTGCCGTGCTTCTCGCTGTTCTCACTGCGGCTCCAGAGGGTGGGCGCGTCGAGCATCGGGCGTTATGGGAGCGCTCCCACAAATGGGAGCGCTCCCATAAAGCCATTCTGTCGGGGTCACGTCAAGACATCGCGCAGGGTCGGGGTGATCCGAAGGCGATCCCGTTCAGCGGGCCGGCACGGCCGACGGTGCGAGGCCGGAGGTGATCGCCCCCGGGGCCGGACGGGGTGAGTCCGGTATGCCCGCCCCAGGCGGCTCCAGTCCGACCAGCAGGGAACGGACCGCCTCCACCGCGTGCATGACCATCGCGGGGTCGGCGCCCGGCCGGGCGTGCGCGCTCATCCGGATCGCGGGTGCCTGCGGGAGGCCGGCGTACTCCACCAGGCCGTCCGGGCCCCGGCCCGCGGTGGCCAGCAGGGCCACCCCGAGTCCGGCGCGCGCGGCGTCCAGTACCCCCGCGAGGTAGCCGGCGTCGCAGACGACCGAAGTGGCGATGGAGTGCGCGGAGAGTACGTCCAGCGCCCTGCGGCGGATCGCGCACGGCGCCGCCACCGCGACCAGAGGGAGGGGGGCCGGGCCTGGCGGCGGCGACCAGCCCGGTGCGGCGTACCAGGTCAGGGGCATTCCTCCGACCTGCATGCCCTCCGTCGACGCCGCCTCGGTCACGTACACCGCCAGGTCCACGGACCTGCGGTCGACAGCCTCCACCAGTCGTGCGGAACGGTCGATGCGGAACCGGACCCGGCAGTGCGGGAGCGTTCCGTGGACGGCCTCGGTGATCCGGGGGAGGATCTGGTCCGCTCCGTGCTCGGTGGAGCCGATGACGATGGTGGCGGGCTCGGAGCCGAGCAACCTGCGCGCGGCCTCGTCGTGGACACCGAGTATCCGGCGCGCCTCTTCGAGGAGGAGGGTTCCGGCGTCGGTGAACCGGGTCGCCCGGCCCACCCGTTCGACCACTGGGCTGCCCAACGCCCGCTCCAGGCGGCGGACATGCTGACTCACTGCGGACTGACTGAGCGTGAGCGCCTCGGCGGCCCGGTGGAATCCGCCGCGGTCCGCGACGGCGACGAGACTGCGTAGAGCGACGATGTCGAAGACTGGCCCCATACGTGCACGCTAGCATCAATCAATAAGCATTCACGATCACTTGTGATCGTTCCTCCTTGTTGAAGGTGCGCGGACGGTTCGCCATCCTGACCACATGTCGCACACCACGGCCGGACCGTGAACACGGCCACCCAGTCCGTCGAGCAGGCCTCCGCGGGAGCCCGGTTACTCGGACTGCTCGCCCGGGACCTGCCTCCCGACCGGCTCACCAGCGATCCCCTGTGCACCGCCCCGTACGCCACGGACCGCTCCGGAGCCCCCCGTCACGGTGAACCGCTCGCCGTCGTGCACGCCCTGCGCACCGACGACGTGTGCACGGTTCTGCGCCACGCCGACGCACTGGGCGTCCCGGTCGTGCCGCGCGGCGCGGGCACGGGACTCTCCGGAGGGGCGACGGCCGGTGACGGCAGTCTGGTGCTCGACCTGTCGCGGATGAACCGGATCGTCGAACTCGCTCCGGACGACCAACTCGCCGTCGTGGAACCGGGCGTCGTCACCGCCGACCTCGACCGGGCCGCCGCCGCACACGGCCTGCGGTACGCTCCCGACCCGGCGAGCGCCGCCCTCTCCACGATCGGCGGGAACATCGCGACCAACGCCGGCGGACTGCGCTGCGCCAAGTACGGCGTCACCCGGGACAGCGTGCTGGGCCTGGAAGCCGTACTCGCGGACGGTACGGTCGTCCGGACCGGCCGGCGCACGGTCAAGGGAGTGGCCGGGTACGACCTGACGGCCCTGCTGACCGGCTCCGAGGGCACGCTCGCCGTCATCACGGGGGCCACCGTGCGCCTGCGGCCGGTACCCGTCGGGACGGCCACCCTGGCAGCCTGGTTCGACACCTTCGCCCAGGCGGCCGACGCCGCGACCGCGATCACCGCGGCCGGGATCGAGCCCGCGATGGCCGAACTGCTGGACGGGCCCGTGCTCGACGCGATCGACGCGGCCGAAGGCACCTCGCTGCGCGACCGGGGCGCGGCCCTTCTCATCGTCCAGTGCGACGGGGCCGGGGCACAGGCCGAGTCCGAGCGGGTCGTCGGGGTCCTGGCGAGGCGCGCCACCTCGCTCTCCGTCGCCGCCGACGACGCCGAGGCGGACGCCCTGCTGGCGGCCCGCAGGCTGGCCCTGCCCGCTCTCGAACGCCGGGGGCGCCCGCTGATCGAGGACATCGCCGTCCCCCGCTCCCGCCTGGCGGAGGCGGTACGAGGCATCGCGGAGATCTCCGCCCGGCGAGGGGTGCCCGTCTTCACCCTGGCCCACGCGGCGGACGGCAACCTGCACCCCATCATCGTGGTCGACCCGGCCTTGTCCGAACTCCCCGAGGCGGCCTGGGAGGCGGCGGGCGACATCTTCGCCCTCGCGCTCCGGCTGGGCGGCACACTCACCGGCGAACACGGCGTCGGGACCCTCAAAAGGCAGTGGATCGCGGAGGAGCTGGGCGCCGAAAACCATGCTCTGCAACGACGCGTCAAGGCCGCCTTCGACCCGCACGGCATCCTGAACCCGGGGAAGGCGGTGTGATCGGAAGGCCGGGCAGGTTGAGGAGCGGGCCCCGTGCGGGCCGCGGCGAGGGCCGGGGCGCTCTTGGTGGAAGGGCTCGGACCGGCGGCGCCGTTTGACCTTGACACGGTGACAAGGTCTTCACTGCCTCCCGAGGAGGTGGTCCGATGACCACGACGAGACAGGGCACGGACGCGACACGGGCACTCCAGGCGCTGGCGGACAGCAGTCCGACCGTACGGCTGAGGGCAGCCCTGGCGGTCGGGACGACGCCCGACCCCTGCTTCGTGGACAAGCTCGTGGAGCGGTGCGCGATCGAGCCGGAGTTCTTCGTCCGGGACATGCTGACCTGGGCGCTGGTACGCCACCCGGTGTCCCTGACACTCCCCGAGCTGCTCCGGGAGGCCCGTTCGGAGCGTCCTCAGGCGCGAAGCCAGGCGTTGCACACGCTGTCCAAGATCGGTGACCGGCGGGCATGGGCGGCGATCACACCGGCGCTGCTGGCGGACGCCGACGACGAGGTGGCCAGGAGCGCCTGGCGGGCCGCGGTCGTGCTCGTCCCCCAGGGGGAGGAGCACGACCTGGCCGCCGCGCTGGCGAAGCAACTCGCGCGCGGAGACAGAGGGACGCAGCTGAGTCTCAGCCAGGCTCTGGTCGCGCTGGGCGAGGCGGCCGGGTCCGCTCTGCACGCCGCCACGAAGTCCCCGGACCCCCAAGTCCGTTCCCACGCGCTCGCCACGGAACACCTGCTGCGAGAACCGGACACCGGATTCGAGGCGGCGATCGAGGAGGCCAGGCGCGTCGTGGCCCTCACCGGGGCCCCCGGGGCGGACGATGAGCACCGTGCTGATCGGTGAGGTGTCGAGACGGTCCGGGGTCAGTGCCCGCATGCTCCGGCACTACGAATCGCTGGGACTGGTGCGGCCTTCGGGCCGTACGGGTTCCGGCTACCGGGAGTACTCCGCGCAGGACATCCGGCGGGTCTTCCACATCGAGAGCCTGCGATCGCTGGGCCTGTCGCTGCGGGAGATCGGGCGAGCGCTCGACGATCCCGGGTTCGCGCCCTCCGCGCTCGTGGACGACCTCGTCCGCCGTACGGGCGAACGCATCGCGGCCGAGACCGAGTTGCTCACCCGGCTGCGCCGGATCGACGCCGCGGATCCGGCCGACTGGGAGAGCGTTCTCCATGTCGTCTCGCTCCTCGGGGCGCTGAGGTCCGAGAGCGCCGATGCCCGCCAGCGCGCGGCCCTCTCTTCGGTGGACAGGGTTCCGGTACCGGTGGAGGCCCTGGTCGAGGCGGTACTGGGCGAGACGGACCCGGTGGTCGCCGGCGCCCTGCGATGGGCGGTGGCGCGGTCGGGCGACGGCGGCCGGGAACTGCTGGCGGAAGGCCTCGGCTCACCGGAGGCCGTGGTGCGGAAGCGGGCCGTCCAGTCCCTCGCCGAGTTGCCCGGCGCCGAGGCGACCGACCACCTGCGCGAGGCCCTCACGAGTCCGGACGAGGTGGTACGCCGGTACGCGGCTCTGGCGCTCGGGACACGCGGTGTGGCCGAAGCGGTCCCGACGCTCATCGGCATGATCGCGGAGGGTGCCAACGACACCGACGCGGCCGACGCGCTGAGTGAGCTGGCGAGCGACGCCGCGACGGCCGACCGGATCGCGGCGGGGCTCGTCGACCACCTCGCCCGGTCCACCGCCGGAGCGGCCGCACGTGGCCGGCTGACCCAGGCACTGGCGGGCATCCCGGGGGCAGTGGCGTCGCGTGCTCTCGCGGAGCTGTCGCACGACGAGGACCGGGCCGTCTCGCTGACCGCCGCCTATCTGCTCCGGCTCCGCGACACCCGGTGAAGTCCCGCGTCGCCGGACCCAAGTGCGCCGTCGCGAGTCCGGCACGAGGAGAAGTGACGTGCCCCTCAAGCCGGCCTGCACCTCCCGTCGAGGCCCGCCACCTTGCCCGGCAGACGCAGTGCACGGCCGAGGCCGCGGGGAACGACGCGTGTGCGCAGGGCAACGATGGCGTCCACGGGTGTTCCTGCGGGGGCCCGCACCAGCAGCCGCAACTCCTCGTTGACGTGCAGGAATTCCTGGTCCGAAGCCCGGAAGTCCCAGTAGACCGTGGCCGGCAGCCCACTCAGCGGCATGGCACGACTCCGCGGGCGAGGCCCGGAAACGGAACGGACGCCTGATCAGGGCGCGGTGAACAGTGCCGGGAAGCGGGGGCCGAGCCACGGCTTGCGTCCCCGGGCGAACACCTGGCCCCGGGCCATGGCCCGCCACGGGGCGCGCCGACCGAGCGCGATGAGCAGGAAGGCGACGGGGTCGATGAGGATGGTGCAGTCGGGCCGCTCCGGTTGTCCCTCGGTGACGACGACCGCGCCGTCCGCCAGGTCGACACCGAACACCGTGCCGCCGCCCCGCAGCCGCACGCAGTAGCGGGTCGTGCGGCGGGCTACCGCGGCCGGATCGGCGACCCTCGGCATGACCGAGAGCATGAACGGCATGCACAGCCCCACACGGTCGCCGTCGATCATGTGCGGGCGGCGCAGCGCACGGGCGAGGTCGTAACCGTGGCCCAGCATGTGCGTCAGCAGATAGGACGCGAGGACGGCCCGGTTCATGGGGCCCAGAGGTGTGATCAGCGTCGGGTCGTCGGAGGTACCGGCGTCCGTGGCCGTGTCGGTCGCCCCGGACGCGGCCCGGTCCACGGCGGCCCGGTCCACGGCGGCCAGGAACGCGTCGGCCTGTTCCGCGATCATCGCCGCCAGCGGCTGTGATCCGCGCTCCGCGAACGCGGCGAGGGCTCGCGCGTTGGCCGGCGCCAGGCTCTGCGGCGTACCGTCGCCGTACGGGCGTTCGCGTCCGGCCGCCAGGTCCGCCATCAGCTCGTTGGCCATGGCCAGATGGGCTGCCGCCTCGCCGATGGTCCACTCCGATCCGGGCACGGCGGCCGTGGTGCCGGGCGCGTTCCGCAACAGCGTGGCGATGTCGTCGGCGGTCCCGCGTATCGCCTGCCGGAGCGCTTCGGGCAACGGCCCGCCCGTGTCCTGTCGTTCTGTCGCTCGCACGCCGTCCGCTCCCGTCCCGACCGCCACGCCCGTCGCGTGAGGTGCGCGGTACCCAATCAGACTTGGCGACGCGGGACAAGCCTTCGCGGCCGACGGTTTGCCCAGTGGCCCCTCGCGCCCATGCGGCTCTGCTGCTGGTCGGCACCTTCGAGGTCAGAGCTCGGGTGTCCGGACTCGACAGGGTGCTCTCGGTGCCAGTCGCGGCTCAGGCTGCGACTCTCAGCTCTTCGGGCAAAAGTACGCTTCCCTCATGACGCTCTACTTCGACGCGGCGGCGGTCCTGCTCCAGGCGAATCCGAGCTGCAACGGTCGCTGGGAGGACCGCCTGTGGCTCAACGTCCCGGGGCCGGTGTACGGCGCCGAGACGGACAACTGCGCGACCGGCCGACTCGAAGCCCCGCGGCACATCCACTACGGCGGCCAGTACTTCACTGAGTACGTATACCGCCAGCCGCGCACACCGGACGAGGTGAAGGACGTACTCGGTGCCATCGAGGCGGATCCCGTGGGTGGCTATGCCTGGGACGGAGACCAGCGGTGGACGGCGGAGTCGGTCCGGGAGTGGTGGCGGGACCGGGAGCGGATCGTGGATTACTTGCGAGCTCAGGTGCAGGAGTGGGAGCGGTACGACCGGTGGATCCCGAACCAACGAGCAGTGGAGGGTGCCCTGGACTTCGCGGCCTACATCGCCGGTGGTACCGACTCCGGAAGCCTGGAGACGGACCTGCGGATCTACCTCTACTGGCTGCAGGAACGCCGCTCTCCCACCCCGGCCGACCCACTGCCCGAGCTCTAGACGAGTGGATCCGATGTGTGTGATCACGCCTCACGGCTTTGCTCGCCGATACGTAGGGTGGGTGATCTTTGCAGTCCCGTCCCGACCTTGCAGGAGCGACGCCCATGATTCTCGTGTCCGACCCCATCTTCGGTGAGGTGGAACTCACTGGTTCGGCGATAGAACTGGCCCGCTTGGCAGGAGCGGTGGCCGAGGGCGCGGGATTCATCAGCTCCGTGTCCGCGACCGCGCTGGGCGGCGAGGTATTGACGGGGGTCGAAGTCAGGGAGGCTTCCGGGCCTGGGGTGTTGATCCATCTCGACTCCCAGCGTCAGATCCTTGTGATCAGCGGCGATCCCGTCGCCATGGCTCTCTTCGCGGGCAATCTCGATGCCATGGCCACCGCCATGGCTGATGTGGACGGCGGCGGCCACCGCCACATCGACCACTTTCCCGGGCATCCCTACCTCGTTGAGGGGTCTATGCCCTTGGTAGTCGGCATCCCGGGTGAAGGTCCGCCCACTCTTTGAGCGAGACTGCGATCAATGGTCGTAGGCGATCAGTGAGCGGGTGACCGGTGCGCCGATGGCATTGTCGTGCCAGATGCCTGCGGCCATCGCCAGGATGCGTTGGGCGACGCGGATCGCGACGCCCTCGAAGGTTCGCCCGCCGTGCTGTTCAAGGTCGAGCTGCCCCTTGAGGGTGTCGTTGACCGACTCGATCAACTGGCGGACCTTCTTGGGCATCGGTTCGCCGTAGCGCTTCTTCTCGCGCTCGGGTTGGCCAGGGCCCACATGATCGGCATGCCGGTCGGCGTGCAAACCAGGTAGAGGCGCAGGCCCCAGAAGAATCGGGAGTGCGAGGCACAGTAGCCGTAGCCGGCCCAGCCTGCGAGGTTGGACCGCTGGACTGTTGGGCGCGACATGCCGCAGGGCACCGGCGTCGAGTCGGTGATCCAGTGGTTGTCGAACCAGAAGTCGCTGTCCATGGCCGGCTCCCGGATCATGCGCTTCACCAGGGGCAATGCCGTCCGCAGCCGCTTGTTGTAGCCCGCCCGTTGCGGCAGGTACGGGAACATGTCGGACAGATGCTTGTTCGCGTAGCGCAGCCAACGAGCCTCGGAACGTAGCCCAGCAACGCCTGGGCCACGGCCAGGCAGACGAGTTCGGAGTCGCTGAGCAGCGGGGGTCGCCCCATCCACCGCGTTCCTCCGGTCTCGTCGTCGATCTTCACATACAGTGCGGTCAAGAGGGTGTTCAGGTCGGTCGTCACAAACTGATCTTGGACACCCTCATCCCTTTCCCGGGGCGGAACTTCGGAGCTACTCGTCTAAGACGTCGTTTCTTATGGTGCGATCGTTCGTTGAACCGTGCATGACGGATCTGTTTGAGCGGCTCGTGCCCGACGAGTTGTGGGTGCTGTTTCGGCGGGTGGTGCCGCCAACGGAGGTCGTACGTCCGCAAGGTGGCGGCCGACGCCGGGCGGGTGACCGGG
>NZ_JBSFVR010000078.1:0-25952 GCF_053592415.1 Streptomyces sp. NPDC002690
GGCCCCGAACGACAGAAGGTGAGGCGCCCCGGAATGGGGGCGCCTCACCTTCTGTCGTTCGCCGGACGCCACAGGCGTGCCCGCGCCGCCTACCGTCCGGCCATGGCGCGGGACGGGGCGGCCCGAGGCTGCCCTATGGTCACGGCCCGTTGCCGCCGGCGTCCTGACCGCCGTGCCGGCCGCCCTGGCCGCCCTGGTTGCCGCCGAGGAAGTCCGGCAGCACGGTGATGCCGGGCGTCGGGTCGGTGTCGTCGCCGGTGTCGTCTCCGTCTCCGTCGCGGCCCTTGTTCTTGTCCTTGTCGCCCTTCTCCTCACCGCGCGGGACCGCGACGGTGTTGAAGGACGGGGTCTCACCGGCGTCCAAGGCACCGGTCATCGCGATCTTCCAGATGGGGCCGGGCAGACAGCCACCACAGACCTTGTCGTAGTACTGTCCGCCGATGTTGATGTCGTACATCGGGATCTTCTTGCCGATGTCGGCGCCGACCCAGACGGCCGTGGACAGGTTCGGGGTGTAGCCGACGAACCAGGCGTCCTTGCGGTCGTTGGTCGTACCGGTCTTGCCCGCGTTGTCGCGGTCGCTCAGCCCGGCCGCCGTACCGGTGCCGTCCTCGACGACACCCTTCAGCATCTGGTTGATCGTGTCCGCGGTCTTCTCGCTCATCGCCCGCGAGCACTCCGACTTCGGCACGGCGAGCTTCTTGCCGTTGGCGTCGGTGATCGACTGGATGGCGATCGGGGTGCAGTAGGTGCCGCGGTTGGCGAACGTCGCGTACGTGGCGGCCATGCTGAGCGGGGTGCTCTCCGCGCCACCGAGCGTGACGGAGGGGTTCTCTCCGAGGGCCTTGCCGTCACCGCGGACGTAACCGACCTTCTTCGCCATCTGGACCGTGTCGCAGAGGCCGACCTTCTGTTCCAGGCTCGCGAAGTAGGTGTTGATGGACTTGCCGAGGGCGCCCGTCATGTCGAAGGTGCCCTTCTCCTCTTCCAGTTCGTTCGACACGTCCCAGGACTTGTCGCCTGCCGGTGCGCCCGAGCAGGTGGTGAAGGAGTTCATCGGCAGCGAGATCTCGCGAGGCGTGGTGAAGGACTGGGCCGGGCTGATGCCCTTCTCCAGCGCTGCCGCCGCGGTGATCGGCTTGAAGGTCGAGCCGACCTGGAAGCCGAAGGTGGAACCGCCCATCGCGGAGCCCACGGCGAGGTTGAGGACCGTCTCGTGCTTCTTCTGGTCCAGGCCGTAGGGGCGGGACTGGCCCATCGAGAGGATCTTGCCGGTACCGGGCTCGACCTGGACCACCGAGGCGGCGACCTTGTCGGTCTTGTTGACCTTCGCGGTGGCGGCCTCGTCGGCGGCCTCCTGGGCGCGAGGGGAGAGCGTGGTCTTTATCGTCAGACCGCCGAGGTTCCAGAGCTTCGAGCGCTCCTCGCTCGTCTTGCCGAAGGCGGGGTCGGAGAGGATGACCTTGCGTACGTAGTCGCAGAAGAAGCCCGCGCCGCTGACGGCGGTGATGCAGCCGTTCTGCGGGGTCTTGACCTTGAGCTTGATAGGGGCCGCCATGGCCTTGTCGGCCTCGGCCTGCGAGACGCTGCCGGTCGCCGCCATGCGAGCGAGGACCGTGTTGCGGCGCTTGGTCGCCTCTTCCTCGTCGTTGACGGGGTCGTACCGGCTGGGCGACTGGACGATGCCGGCGAGCAGCGCGGCCTCCTCCAGCTTCAGGTCCTTCGCGTGCTTGGAGAAGTACCGCTGGGAGGCGGCCTCCACGCCGTAGGCCTGCTGCCCGAAGAACGTGATGTTGAGGTAGTTCTCGAGGATCTTCTTCTTGCCGAGCTCCTCTTCGACCTGGATCGCGTACTTCAGCTCACGGACCTTGCGGCCCAGGGTCTGCTGAGTGGCCTCGGCGACCTTCTCCGGGTCGTCGCCCGCCTCCTCGACGAACACGTTCTTCACGTACTGCTGGGTGAGGGTCGACGCGCCTTCCGCCGTCCCGCCCGACTGCACGTTGCGGTTCATCGCGCGAAGGATGCCCTTGAGGTCGACCGCCCCGTGCTCGTAGAAGCGGGAGTCCTCGATCGCGACGATCGCGTTCTGCATGTACGGGGAGATGTCCTTGAGCGGCACGACGGTGCGGTCGCGGGAGTACACCGTCGCGATGGCACCCCCGTCGGCGTCCAGGATCGTGGTGCGCTGGCTGAGCGGTGGTGTCTTGAGGTTGGCGGGGATTTCGTCGAATCCCTCGACCGTCCCCTTGGCGGCGAGGCCCAGTGCGCCCGCGGCCGGCAGTGCGATGCCTGCCAGCACAGCTCCGGAGAGCGCGGCGACACCGAGGAACTTGGCGGCCTGCTGGGTCGTGGTGAGACCCCCGCCCGAGCGCTTTTTTGGCATGGGGGCAGCCTAATCCGTATCCCTGTACGTTCCGATGGAGCAGGCTCCGCTCGGGATGTTCAGGTACCAACCCGTTACGAGAAGCGGGTTTGAGAGTCCGATTCCGCACGTCACAGGCGTGCGGATGGGACGACGGGGGACTGCGGGCGCGCAGCGGCGCAGGCCTGACGCGCTAGCGTGCGCCGGCGTGACGGCACGGCGCAGTGGCTACGTTGTCATTCGCCGGACACGCGCGCATCCCTTGGCCTAAGCTGCACTCAACTGTCACAGCAGTCCGGCCCCGTATCAACCCCCACGCACGCGCTGTATGCGTCCCCCCGCTCGGCGTCCGTGCATGAGAACCGCGCGCAAGGCGTCCCCGAAAACGCCTGGTGTGTCATGAAGCGTCCTCTGTAACTCGGGTGTACTGTACCGATTTTGCACAGTTCGACTCGCATGTCCTCGCGTCACTCCCCTGGGTGATCTGGCGCGTACGCATAGTCCGTTCGGGCCATTCAAGATTGGGCCCGAAGGGGGTGTTGTGCTCGTGGCCGCTTCCGTAACGTCCTCAACTGGCAGCGGTGAATATGCCGCTGCCGCCGTGGGGGAGCCTCAATTCGGGAGAGGACGGCGCCGGCATGGGCTGGGTAACCGACTGGAGTGCGCAGGCAGCCTGCCGCACTACCGATCCGGACGAGCTGTTCGTACAAGGGGCAGCACAGAACAGGGCCAAGGCGGTGTGCACCGGATGCCCGGTGCGGACGGAGTGCCTGGCCGACGCGCTCGACAATCACGTCGAGTTCGGCGTGTGGGGCGGAATGACGGAGCGGGAGCGCCGCGCACTGCTGCGCCGCCGTCCCACCGTCACCTCCTGGCGGCGCCTGCTGGAGACCGCGCGCAGTGAGTACGAGCGCTCGACCGGCATGCTGCCCGGAGTCATCGAGATGGACGACGACGACTTCCAGGAGACGTACGCCGCAGTGGGGTGACACTCAAGGCCCGTATCCCTGTTGGGGTGTTGGGCCGACAGGGGCCAGCTGTCGATGTCCCCGTACGGAGTCGCGCGAACGCGCCGTACGGGGGATGCTCCGGGCGAACCGGGGCCGTGCCACGGTCGGGCGTGCCCGCTTTCCGCTCCCGTGCCAGGGTCGGCCGGTGCCGGTGATGCGAATGCCTGCGCGCGGACGTCTTGCCGCGTACCTGCCCGCCACCGTGTTTCCGCGGGCTCGTGCAGCCGTGCGCGCCTGATCACGGGCGCGCGAACAGGCGCGACAAGGCGCGGTCGGACGGCGGCCCCGGCTCTCAGCTCGTCCCGGCGGGGGTATGGCCCGCAGCGCCGGCCGCGAGGCGGTCGCCCACGGTCCGAAGGCCCGCCAGATCGTGCACGTCGCCCGGCAGCGCGGCCACCTCGGTCACCAGGACCTCGGGGTGGGCGGCGGTGAAGTGCTCGCGCGTGAGCCGTTCGCGGGCCACGACCTGCATGCGCTCGGCGTGCAGGCGCAGCAGACTCTCGGTGAGTTCCTCGATCGCGACCACGGGGGTCGCCGGTGCGCCGTCTTTACCGGCCAGGATGGAGGACTCGGCGGCTTCGGGGGATGCCTCGGGAGAAGGGGCTACCGCCGGGTCACGAAGAGCAGTCTTCCCGGCAGCCTGATCCACCATGCCCGCCGCCTCAAGATTTTCGGCGGCGGCGAGCGCCTGCTCGGCGGTCAGGCGCTCGGCCTCGCTGCCGTGTGCCCGGTTCAGTACCAGCCCGGCCAGTGGCATGCGTTCGGCGGCGAGTCGCTCCACGAAGTACGCCGCCTCGCGCAGCGCGTCCCGCTCCGGAGTCGCGACCACCAGGAAGGCCGTCCCCGGGGCCTGGAGCAGCTGGTAGGTGGCGTCCGCCCGCGTCCGGAACCCGCCGAACATCGAATCCATCGCGGCCACGAACGTCTGCACGTCCCGGAGGAACTGGCCGCCCAGCAGCTTTCCGAGAGTGCCCGTCATCATCGACATGCCCACGTTGAGGAACTTCATCCCGGCCCGGCCGCCCATCTTCGCGGGCGCCATCAGCAGCCGGATGAACTTGCCGTCCAGGAACGACCCGAGTCGCTTCGGCGCGTCCAGGAAGTCCAGTGCGGAGCGCGAAGGTGGGGTGTCGACGATGATCAGGTCCCACTCGTCGCGGGCCCTCAGCTGCCCGAGCTTCTCCATCGCCATGTACTCCTGCGTGCCCGCGAAGCCGGCCGACAAGGACTGGTAGAAGGGGTTCTCCAGGATGGCGCGGGCCCGCTCGGCGTCCGCGTGCGCCTCGACCGTCTCGTCGAAGGTCCGCTTCATGTCGAGCATCATGGCGTGCAGTTCGCCCTCGCCCGCGATGTCCTCGACCCGGCGCGGGACGTTGTCGAGGCGGTCGATGCCCATGGACTGGGCGAGCCGTCGTGCCGGATCGATGGTGAGGACGACCACCTTGCGTCCGCGCTCCGCCGCCCGTACGCCGAGCGCCGCGGCTGTGGTCGTCTTGCCGACACCGCCCGAGCCGCAGCACACCACGATCCGGATGCCGGGGTCGTCGAGCAACGCGTCGGTGTCGAGGCCCGGCACGAGCACCGGCTCGCTCGCCGGATCCGTGCCGTCCACCGTTCCCGTGCCGTCCAGCGTTCCCGTGCCGTCCACCGCTTGCGCGCCGCCTCCACCCTTCGGACCGGGTGCGGCGCCGGACGCCCGCGTCATGACGCCTCCTCTTCCCCTGCGCCCTGTTTGCGGAGCTCTCCGGCCAGGACGTGCAGCGCGGCGAGGTCGATGCCCTCGCCCATCAGCGGCAGCTCGTCCGTGGGCAGCCCGAGCCCGGCCAGTACGGCACGCTGCTCGCGTTCCAGGCCGACCCGCTGCGCGTGCTCCGCCGCCTGCGCGATCAGCGGGCGTACCAGGGCCGCCGAACCGGTGACCCCTGCCCGGGTCAGCGTCTTCGCGATCTCCTTGCGGCGCGCCCCCGACGCCGTGCGCAGTGCCTCCTCGTCGAGCAGGTGGGGGCGGACCATGTTGACGATCACCCGGCCCACCGGGAGCTGGGCGCCGCGCAGTTCCTCGATGCCGTCCGCGGTCTCCTGCACCGGCATCTCCTCCAGCAGAGTCACCAGATGGACCGCGGTGTCGGGGGACTTGAGGACCCGCATCACGGACTGAGCCTGGTGGTGTATCGGGCCGATCCGGGCCAGCCCGGCCACCTCGTCGTTGACGTTGAGGAAGCGGGTGATCCGGCCGGTGGGCGGCGCGTCCATGATCACGTGGTCGTAGACGAAACGACCCTGCTTGTCCTTGCGGCGCACGGCTTCGCACGCCTTTCCGGTCAGCAGGACGTCCCGGACACCGGGCGCGATGGTGGTGGCGAAGTCGATGGCGCCGAGTTTCTTGAGCGCCCGGCCCGCGCTGCCGAGCTTGTAGAACATCTGGAGGTAGTCGAGGAGCGCCTGCTCGGCGTCGATGGCCAGTGCGAACACCTCGCCACCGCCCGGCACGTCGGCGATCCTGCGTTCCTCGTAGGGAGTGGCGCTCGCGCCGAAGAGTTCGGCGATGCCGCCGCGTCCCTCCACCTCTACGAGGAGGGTGCGCCGGCCCTCGGCCGCGAGGGCGAGCGCGAGGGCGGCGGCCACCGTGGTCTTACCGGTGCCGCCCTTGCCGCTGACGACCTGGAACCTGCTCACGCTTCGAGCCTAACCAGTAGGTCGCCGGCCTACGCACGGGAGCGCCCGTGCCAGGCATTACAGTCGGGCCATGACCAAGTGGGAATACGCGACCGTGCCGCTCCTCGTGCACGCGACCAAGCAGATTCTGGACACCTGGGGCGAGGACGGCTGGGAGCTGGTCCAGGTCGTGCCCGGGCCGAACAACCCCGAGCAGCTCGTGGCCTACCTGAAGCGGGAGAAGGCGTAGTGGCGGGCGCCGTCGAGGCGAGGCTCGCCGAGCTCGGGCTCACCCTGCCGGACGTCGTTCCGCCGCTGGCCGCCTATCAGCCGGCCGTGCAGTCCGGGGTGTACGTGTACACCTCGGGCCAGCTGCCGATGGTCGAGGGCCGGCTCGGCGTGACCGGCAAGGTCGGCGGCGAGGTGACGGCCGAGGAGGCCAAGGACCTCGCCCGGGTCTGCGCACTCAACGCCCTCGCGGCCGTGAAGTCGGTCGCCGGCGACCTGGACCGGATCGCCCGGGTCGTCAAGGTGGTCGGGTTCGTCGCCTCCGCCCCCGACTTCACCGGACAGCCCGGCGTGATCAACGGCGCCAGCGAACTGCTGGGCGAGGTGCTCGGCGACAAGGGCGTGCACGCCCGCAGCGCCGTCGGTGTCGCGGTGCTGCCGCTGGACGCCCCGGTAGAGGTCGAGATCCAGGTCGAGCTGGTCTCCGCCTGACCGTAGGGCCCTGTCTCTCCGTCCCGTCCGGTCCTTCGGGGCCGGGCGGGATCTTTTTCGTACCCGCTGCGGGATTCGACGAGGGAACATGCATTACCCTCTCGAACAAACCGGCCGATCCGGATAGCCTCCGGCCATGTCCCAAGGTCAGTGGTACCCACCGGAATGGCCCGACCGGATCAGGGCCCTCGCCACGGGCGAGCTCACGGCCGTGACCCCCCGGCGGGCCGCCACCGTGATGCTGCTGCGGGATTCCGAGGGAGCCGGTGCCGGAGCGGAAGCGGGTACCGGAGCGGAAGCGGAAGCAGGCGCCGGAGCCGGTGCCGGGCCGGTCGTCCACATGCTGCGACGCCGTACCTCCATGGCCTTCGCCGGAGGCGCGTACGCCTACCCGGGCGGCGGGGTGGACCCGCGCGACGACGACCACCTGGTCGGCTGGGCCGGACCGTCTCTGGAGTACTGGGCCGCACGACTCGGCGTCCCGAGCGCGGCAGAGGCCCAGGCCATCGTGTGCGCGGCGGTCCGGGAGACCTTCGAGGAGGCCGGCGTCCTGCTGGCGGGCCCCACCCCCGACACCGTCGTCGGCGACACCACGGGCGCCGGCTGGGAGGCGGACCGCGCGGCGCTCGTCGCCCGGGAGATCTCCTTCGCGGGGTTCCTGGAGCGGCGGCGGCTCGTCCTGCGTTCCGACCTGCTCGGCGCCTGGGCCCGGTGGATCACTCCCGAGTTCGAGACCCGGCGCTACGACACCTGGTTCTTCGTCGCGGCGCTCCCGGAGGGCCAGCGCACCCGGAACGTCTCGACCGAGGCCGACCGTACGGTGTGGATCACCCCCGCCGACGCGACCGCGGGCCACGCGCGGGGCGAGTTGCAGATGATGCCGCCCACCGTGACCACCTTGCGCGCGCTCCTGCCGTACCGGACGGCCGAGGAGGCCCTGAAGGCGGCCGAGGCCCAGGACCTCGCCCCCGTGCTCGCGCGGGCCCGGCTGGAGGGCGACGAGCTGGTGCTGATCTGGCTGGGACACGACGAGTTCACCACCCCCGTCCCGCCTGCGGGACCCCGAGCCGGAGGAACGGCATGAGCGACGCCGCACTGTTGCCCGGACAGCCCCGCGGGCAGGTCGTCTCCGGCCCCGCCACCGCCCGCGCGGTCAACGTCCTGGCCCCCAACGCCTCCGCGATGACCCTGGACGGCACCAACACCTGGATTCTCGCCGAACCGGACTCCGACCTCGCGGTCGTCGTGGACCCGGGACCGCTGGACGACACCCATCTGCGCGCCGTGATCGACACCGCCGCCCGGGCCGGCCGGCGCGTCGCGCTCACCCTGCTCACGCACGGCCACCCGGACCACGCCGAAGGCGCGGCCCGCTTCGCCGCCCTGACGCGCACGAAGGTACGCGCGCTCGATCCCGCGCTGCGGCTCGGCGAAGAGGGACTGGCGGCCGGGGACGTCATCACCACCGGGGGACTCGAACTCCGGGTCGTCCCCACACCCGGACACACCGCGGACTCACTCTGCTTCCACCTGCCGGCGGACGGCGCGGTGCTGACCGGCGACACCATCCTCGGCCGGGGTACGACTGTCGTCGCGCATCCGGACGGACGGCTCGGTGACTACCTCGACACCCTGCGGCGACTGCGCTCGCTGACCACGGACGACGGGGTCCACACGGTCCTGCCGGGCCACGGCCCGGTACTGGAGGACGCCCAGGGAGCGGTGGAGTTCTACCTCGCGCACCGCGCCCACCGGCTGGCCCAGGTGGAGACAGCCGTGGAATCGGGGCTGCTCACGCCGTCCGAGGTGGTGGCCCGGGTCTACGCGGACGTGGACCGGTCCCTGTGGCCGGCGGCGGAGCTCTCCGTACGGGCGCAGCTGGAGTACTTGGGCGAACACGGGCTGATCTGAGCCGCTCGGCCGGCAGACCCGTCCTCTTGCTGGGACGGACCACATGCGCCCGGGAACGGCCGAGAGGCCCTGCCGTGACGGCAGGGCCTCTTCGTGCGGCTTCAGCGGTGCGGGCGGGCGCCGCCCCCGTGCGTGGTACGGGTCCGGGAGCCGCCCGCGCAGCCCCGTGGGGTCAGCGCGAGCGCTTCGCCAGACGCTCGACGTCGAGCAGGATCACGGCGCGGGCCTCCAGGCGGAGCCAGCCGCGGCCCGCGAAGTCCGCGAGCGCCTTGTTGACCGTCTCGCGGGAGGCGCCGACCAGCTGGGCCAGCTCCTCCTGGGTGAGGTCGTGGACGACGTGGATGCCTTCCTCGGACTGGACGCCGAAGCGGCGCGACAGGTCCAGGAGGGCGCGGGCGACACGGCCCGGCACGTCGGAAAAGACCAGGTCGGACATCTGGTCGTTGGTCTTGCGCAGGCGGCGGGCGACGGCACGCAGCAACGCGGTGGCGACCTCCGGGCGGGCGTTCAGCCAGGGCTGCAGATCGCCGTGGCCGAGACCGAGCAGCTTGACCTCGGTGAGCGCCGTGGCCGTGGCGGTACGCGGACCCGGGTCGAACAGGGACAGCTCACCGATCAGCTCACCCGGGCCCAGGACGGCGAGCATGTTCTCGCGCCCGTCGGGGGAGGTGCGGTGGAGCTTCACCTTGCCGTCGGTGACCACGTACAGGCGGTCGCCGGGGTCACCCTCGTGGAAGAGCGCGTCGCCGCGCGCGAGGGTCACCTCACTCATCGAGGCGCGGAGTTCCGCGGCCTGCTCGTCATCGAGCGCCGCGAAAAGCGGGGCGCGTCGTAGAACGTCGTCCACGAGATCTCTCCTTGTCGGCCTGTTCAGGGAACCGTGGTCCCCATCATGCCGGACGGTAAAACAGTGCGATCAATCACAAACCAGTTTGACGCACGAGCGGCCCGGATCGTACGGCAGGGGGCCGATCGGGGGTGGAAACCCGCTGACAGGGGCGAATCCGAGGGGCGGGCCATAGGCTGACCGGGTGTCCGGAAAGCTGCTGGGAGCGAAGGCCGAGGGGGCCGCCGAGGTGTCGGAGAAGCGAGATTCAGCTGTGGGCGAACATGGCTCGGGGGTGCCGCGGAAGCCACGTCCGGCCGGTCCGAAGTCCGCCGGACCGTCGAAGCCTGCCGCGTCGAAGTCCAGCGGGCCCTCGAAGTCCGCCGGGTCCTCGAAGTCCGCCGCGTCGAAGTCCGCCGGGCCCTCGAAGTCCGCCGCCACGAAGTCCGTACGGGCGAAGCCGGCCAAGCCCGAGTCGCATCTGGCGATGGTCCGCCGCGCCCGGCGGATCAACCGCGAGCTGGCCGAGGTCTATCCGTACGCCCATCCGGAACTGGACTTCCGCAACTCCTTCGAGCTGCTCGTCGCCACCGTGCTCTCCGCGCAGACCACCGACCTGAGGGTCAACCAGACCACCCCCGCGCTCTTCGCCGCCTACCCCACCCCCGAGGACATGGCCGCCGCCGTCCCGGAGGACATGGAGGAGCTGATCCGGCCGACCGGGTTCTTCCGGGCGAAGACCAGGTCGCTCCTCGGCCTCTCGGCGGCGATCCGGGACAACTTCGGCGGCGAGGTACCCGGCCGGCTCGACGACCTGGTGACCCTGCCCGGCGTCGGCCGCAAGACGGCCAACGTGGTCCTCGGCAACGCCTTCGGGGTCCCCGGCATCACCGTCGACACCCACTTCGGCCGACTGGTACGCCGGTGGAAGTGGACCGACGAGGAGGACCCGGTGAAGGTCGAGGCGGTGGTCGCCGAGATCTTCCCGAAGAGCGAGTGGACGATGCTCTCGCACCGGGTCGTCTTCCACGGCCGCCGGATCTGCCACTCCCGCAAGCCCGCGTGCGGCGCGTGTCCGATCGCGCCGCTCTGCCCCTCGTACGGCGAGGGGGAAACGGACCCGGACAAGGCCAGGAAGCTGCTGAAGTACGAGAAGGGCGGCTATCCGGGACAACGCCTGAGTCCGCCCGCCGACTATCCGGGCGAACCCGCGCCGGGCCTGGGCGGGCGGGAGGCGGCGGCGCAGGAGGCCGCCCTGGCGTCCGCGCGGGAGGACGCGGCCGGTGACTCGGCGGGACACGCCGCCGGAGACGCCGCGGGCAAGGCCGCACGCGGGGCGAGGACCGCGCCGGGTGCGGGAGCCGAATGAGGAAAAACCCGTCCCGCGCCTCACGGCGGGCCAGTCGTCCCCGCGGTCGGCTGTCCCGGCGCGGCCTTGCCCCGGGCGCGTTCGGCGGCCGTCGTCGCGGAGCGTGCCGCTCGTCCCCCGTACGGATGAGGCCGGAACGAATTGGCAGATGACAGGCGTTGTGAGAAATCGGGGGTGCCCATGACCAGTACACCGAGTACGACGCGGCCGACGAGTGCCGCGCAGACGGTCGGCGGGACGGACCGGTCGGGCGAGCGACTCGTCCCCGGGGACGCTGTCGCCGTCACCACCGAGGGCATGCCGTCCTGGCTCGACCCGGTCGCCGAGGCGGCGCGCGACGTCCGGCCGCAGCAGCTCAGCCGTTTCCTGCCACCGGAGAGCGGTGCGGGGCGCCAGTCGGCCGTACTCATCCTCTTCGGCGAGGACGAACGCGGACCGGAGCTGCTGCTGATGGAGCGCGCCGGAACCCTCCGCTCGCACGCGGGGCAGGCGGCCTTTCCGGGCGGCGCGCTGGATCCCGAGGACGGCGACCCGGCGACCACCGGCCCGCTCAGGGCGGCGCTGCGGGAGGCCGAGGAGGAGACCGGTCTCGATCCGCGCGGTGTCCAGATCTTCAGCGTGCTGCCCCGGCTCTACATTCCGGTCAGCAGCTTCGTGGTGACCCCGGTGCTCGGCTGGTGGCGGACGCCGAGCCCCGTCCGTGCCGTCGACGCCGCCGAGACGGCCCGGGTCTTCACCGTCCCCGTGGCCGATCTCACGGACCCGGCCAACCGGGTGATCACCAAGCACCCCAGCGGTTTCATGGGCCCCGCGTTCCTGGTGGAGGACGCCCTGGTCTGGGGGTTCACCGCGGGTCTGATCGACCGGATTCTCCACTTCGCGGGCTGGGAACGCCCCTGGGACAGGACCAGGCAGGTGCCGCTCGACTGGCACGCATGACAGGCTGGCTCCCCTGCTGGGCTGTTCCGGGCCCCCGGACCCCGTCACCCGACGGGCCAGGTGACGAATCTGTGAGGCTATAGACGGTGAACGTGCTGGACATCCTGCTGCTCGTCGGCGCCGTGTGGTTCGCGGTCATCGGCTACCGCCAGGGTTTCGTCGTCGGCATCCTGTCCGTGATCGGCTTCCTGGGGGGAGGCCTGGCCGCGGTCTACCTGCTGCCGGTCCTCTGGGACCGGGTCACGGCCAACTCCGAGGTCTCCTCCACGGCGGCCGTGGTGGCGGTCGTGATCGTGATCGTGTGCGCGTCGGTCGGCCAGGCGTTCACCACCCACCTCGGCAACAAACTCCGCGGCCACATCACCTGGTCGCCCGCGCGTGCCGTGGACGCCACCGGTGGCGCGCTGGTCAACGTCGCCGCGATGCTGCTGGTCGCCTGGCTGATCGGCTCGGCGCTGGCGGGGACGTCACTTCCCACTCTGGGCAAGCAGGTCCGTAACTCCTCCGTCCTGCTCGGGGTCTCCCGCGTGATGCCCGAGCAGACGTCGACCTGGTTCAACGACTTCTCGGCCGTCCTGTCCCAGAACGGTTTCCCGCAGGTCTTCAGCCCGTTCGCCAACGAACCGATCACCGAGGTCGAGCCCCCGGACCCGGCTCTGACAGGCAGCCCCGTCGTGGCCCGCGCGAAGAAGTCCGTCGTCAAGGTCGTCGGCATGGCCCCGAGCTGCGGGAAGGTCCTCGAAGGCACCGGCTTCGTCTTCGCGGACGGGCGCGTCATGACCAACGCCCATGTCGTCGGTGGCGTCGACGAGCCCACCGTGCAGGTCGGCGGCGAGGGAAGGGTGTACGACGCGAAGGTCGTCGTGTACGACTGGCAGCGCGACATCGCCGTGCTCGACGTTCCGGAACTCCGGGCCACAGCGCTGAAGTTCACCGAAACCGACGCGAAGTCCGGTGACAGCGCCATTGTGGCCGGTTTCCCGGAGAACGGTGGCTACGACGTCCGCTCCGCCCGCGTCCGCGGCCGCATCGAGCCGGACGGCCCCGACATCTACCACCGGGGCACCGTCCGCCGCGACGTGTACTCGCTCTACGCGCTCGTACGCGAAGGCAACTCCGGTGGCCCCCTGCTCACTCCCGACGGTCAGGTGTACGGAGTGGTGTTCGCCAAGTCCCGCGACGACGCCGACACCGGGTACGTGCTGACCGCCGACGAGATCAGCGAGGACATCGACGCCGGCCGCACGGCCTTCCAGCAGGTCGACACCCAGGGGTGCGCCCTCTGAAGCCTGTTGTGCCCCGCGTCGGCCGAGGCCGACCCGTCAGGAGGGACGGACCTCGGCCGGCGCGGCACAGGTGACGCGGGTGCGTGTGTTCCCGTGCGGGTGGCGGTCGTGTCGGGGTGGCGGTCGTGTTCGGGTGATGGCCGGCGCGTGCCGTAGTCGTACGCGGGGCGACGGCTATGTGCGGGGATGACGGAGCCGCGCCGACACCCAGCGGGCCCGGCGGCGGAGGATGCGCGGAATGCCGAGCCGAGGATCGTGTATGACCTGCACGGTATGCACCTGGCCCGTGGGGCCGCCCCCCTCATGAGTGCTCACCGCGCCAGTGGCGGTCGAGCGGCGGTTGCGTGCTGCGTCACCGAAGTCGTGCGTCCAGCCCATACCCCGACGTCTGCCCGTGACCCATGGTCGGTAATCGTGGGGAAGCAAGCCAATTGGCCTATGCGCGCGGCACGTGGCTGTTCGACGCACGCCTGTACGCATCGGGTCAGCGGTCGGGCTCGGGGTCCTTGAGCCAGTTGATGAGTTCGGCCGAGAAGGCGGCCGGATCCTCCTCATGGGGGAAGTGCCCGAGACCGTCGAAAAGTCGCCACCGGTAGGGCGCCTCGACGTACTCGCCGGACCCCGCCGAACTCCGGGTGCGCATCGCTGGATCGAGTGAACCGTGCAGGTGCAGAGTGGGCACCCGGACCGGCCGCTTCATGCGCCGGTAGAACTGCACGCCGTCCGGCCGGGCCAGCGACCGCACCATCCACCGGTACGGCTCCACCGAACAGTGCGCGGTCGACGGGATGCACATCGCGCGACGGTAGACGTCCAGTGTCGGATCGTCCGGGAAGTCGATGTCGTTCGGGCCCGCCCACTCCTCGATCAGCCGGCCCACCAGGGCGCCCTCGTCCGCGACGAGCTGACGTTCCGGAAGCCAGGGCCGCTGAAATCCCCAGACGTACGACCCCGCCCTGGTCTGGGCGGGGTCCGAGACCATGGAGGAACGCCAGCGGCGCGGGTGCGGCATCGAGGACACCACGAGTCGGCGCACCAGCTTCGGCCGCATCACGGCCGCCGTCCACGCGAGGTATCCGCCCATGTCGTGGCCGACCAGGGCCGCGTCGGGCTCGCCGAGCGACCGGATCACGCCGGTGACGTCGAGGGCCAGGTTGGCCGGGTCGTAGCCCCTGGGAGTGCGGTCGCTTCCCCCGACGCCCCTCAGGTCCATCGCGACGGCGCGGAAGCCCGCCTCGGCGAGCGCGGGCAGCTGGTGACGCCAGGTCCACCAGAACTGCGGAAAGCCGTGCAGCAGGAGTACGAGGGGGCCGGAGCCCATCTCCGCGATGTGGAACCGGGCCCCGTTGGCAGCCACGTCACGGTGCGTCCAGGGGCCGTCCAGCCGTACCGGACCGCCGGACGCCGCCGGGCGGCCGCCACCCGGCGGGACGACCGGAACGGCCGCCGCGACGCTCGTCGCCCCGCCGGCTGCCCCGTCCGTCGTGCGGCCGGGGGCGGCGCTGTCAGGCGCCGCCGCGCCGCCGTCGGCGGCGGGCCGTGCGGCGTCCGGGGTGGACCCGGACGGCTCCGGCGCCGGACGCGCGTTGCCTGTCGTGCCGAATGCGCTGCTTTCGGGGACCGTCATGCCGAAGAGCGTGCCACAGCGGACGACTTGTCCTGAACCGGGCTCTTCTCGACGGCCTTGTCCGCGAGGGAGGAGCCGCCGATCGCGGGACGGGACGGGCCGGGCGCGGTGACCGGGCGGGGGTGCGGCTTGACGCCCTGAAGGACGGCCGCGCTCTGCTTCGCGGACGCGATCGACTTCTCCGGCGGCTTGACCTTCTTGAACTTGGCGACGGCGAAGAGGGCCAGCAGTACGCCCAGGAGGATGAAGGCGCCACCGACGATCAGGAACGACCAGGCCAGGCCCAGTCCCAGGTTGTGGATGCCGTACGCCGCCGCGAAGCTCAGCGTCGGGATCGCGAACAGGAGCAGGACGCCCGCGATGATGCCGGCGGCGCTGCCCATGACGCCCCGCTTGACGTCCTGGCGTACCTCGGCCTTGGCCAGGGCGATTTCGTCGTGCACCAGTGCGGACATCTCGGCCGTCGCCGTGGCGACCAGCTGTCCCAGACTGCGGTCCGCGCCGCCCACGAAATTGCCGGGGTCGCTCATCCCTGACTCCCTCTCCTCTTCAACACATCCGGTGACAGATCATGCCGGACCGTCCGGCTTGTTGCCCGCTGCCCCCGCCCGTTCGGCGAGACGGCGGTGTTCGGCCGCCTTCCGTTCGTGGAGTGCGGCCATCCGCAGGTGGTACCCGGGATCGTCCTGCTCGTAGACGTCGGGAACCCCCGACGCGTCCTCGTCCCGCTCCTCCGCCTCGTACAGCGCCTGGTGGACCCGTACCCGGAGTTTGAGCAGTACACCGGAGACTACGGTGGCGATGAGCGAAGCGAGCAGAACGGACGCCTTGACTTCGTTGATCATTTCCTCGTCGCCGGCGAAGGCGAGTTCGCCGATGAGCAGCGAGACGGTGAAACCGATGCCGGCGAGCGAGGCGACCGCGAAGACGTCCGCCCAGGCCAGGTCAGGGTTGAGCTCGGCCCTGGTGAAGCGGGTGGCGAGACGCGCGCCGCCGTAGACGCCGACGGCCTTGCCGACGACCAGGCCGAGGACCACACCGAGCGTCTCGGGCCGGGTGAAGACCTCGGCGAGCGCGTTGCCCCGCAGGCTGACCCCGGCAGAGAAGAGGGCGAACAGCGGGACCGCGAGCCCGGCGGAGAGCGGGCGCACCAGATGTTCGATGTGCTCGCCGGGGGAACGCTCCTCGCCCTCGCGCCGGGTACAGCGCAGCATCAGCCCCATGGCGACGCCCGCGATGGTGGCGTGCACACCGCTGTTGTACATCAGCGCCCAGATGACGAGGGCCAGCGGTACGTACACCCACCAGCCGCGGACCTCGAAGCGGAGCAGGGTCCAGAAGAGGACCAGCCCGAGAAAGGCACCGCCCAGGGCCAGGAAGTCGACCGATTCGGTGAAGAACACCGCGATGATCAGAATCGCGAAGAGGTCGTCCACGACGGCCAGCGTCAGCAGGAAGGCGCGGAGCGCCCCCGGCAACGAGGTCCCGAGGACGGCCAGTACGGCGAGCGCGAAGGCGATGTCGGTCGCGGTCGGTACCGCCCAGCCGCCCAGGGTGCCCCCGCCGAGGGCGTTGGTGGTGACGTAGACGAGAGCGGGCACCGCCATGCCGCACAGGGCCGCGAGGACGGGGAGGGCGGCCGTCCTGGGGTCGCGGAGTTCGCCCGCGACCAGCTCGCGCTTGAGCTCCGCGCCCGCGACGAAGAAGAAGACGGCGAGCAGCCCGTCGGCGGCCCAGTGCTCCACGGAGAGGTCGAGACCGAGAGCCGCCGGGCCGAAGCGGTAGTCGCTGACGGCCGTGTAGGACGAGCCGAGCACGTTGGCCCAGACGAGTGCCGCGATGGCCGCGACCAGCAGGACGACTCCGCCGACCGTCTCCGTGCGCAGCGCGTCCGTCAGGTAGGTCCGCTCGGGCAGCGACAGGCGGCCCAGCAGGGTCGGCCGTGGGACCGCGGGGGCAGCGACGGACGGGGGCGCCGGTGGTTCGGACGACGGTGGGGGCGCCGGTGTGTCCGCCGGCTTCGGTGAGTCCGGTGAGTCCGGTGAGTCCGGTGACGACGGGGTACGGCGGGGCTCGGCCACGGGAGAGACCTCCGGTATCGGGGCGGCGACGAGGGCATGGCTGACGCACTCGCCGACCAGACTTCCCGGCACCCCTATGAAGATCTTCTCCGCTCTTGGGCGGATACGGCCACTGTAGACCGCCCGCCCGCAAGCCGGAGGGGCGTCCCGCGCGTTGCGGGACGCCCCTCGGAGCCGTACAGCTGTCTCTTGCCCTCGGGCTTCGGTGCCTCGGTCCTCGGGCCTCGGGTGCTCAGTCCTCGGAGGATGCCTTGGGGAAGTCGGCCTGGATGAGGGACATCACCGACGGGTCGGTGAGGGTGGTGACGTCGCCCAGCTCACGGTTCTCGGCCTTGTCGCGCAGCAAGCGGCGCATGATCTTGCCCGAGCGGGTCTTCGGCAGCTCCGCCACCGGCAGCACGCGCTTCGGCTTGGCGATCGGGCCGAGCACGGTACCGACGTGGTTGCGCAGCTCGGCCAGCAGCTCCTCGGAGGAGGTCGCCGTGCCGCGCAGAATGACGAAGGCGACGATCGCCTGACCGGTCGTCTCGTCGGTCGCGCCGACCACCGCCGCCTCGGCGACCGCCGGGTGCGACACGAGGGCCGACTCGACTTCGGTGGTCGAGATGTTGTGACCCGACACCAGCATCACGTCGTCCACCCGGCCGAGGAGCCAGATGTCGCCGTCCTCGTCCTTCTTGGCGCCGTCGCCCGCGAAGTACTTGCCCTCGAAGCGCGACCAGTAGGTGTCGATGAAGCGCTGGTCGTCGCCCCAGATGGTGCGGAGCATCGACGGCCACGGCTCGGTGAGGACGAGGTAGCCGCCCCCGCCGTCCGGGACCTCGTTGGCCTCGTCGTCGACGACGGTGGCGGAGATGCCGGGCAGGGCGCGCTGGGCGGAGCCGGGCTTCGTCGCGGTGACGCCGGGCAGCGGCGAGATCATCATCGCGCCGGTCTCGGTCTGCCACCAGGTGTCCACGACCGGGCACTTGTCCGCGCCGATGTGCTTGCGGTACCAGACCCACGCCTCGGGGTTGATCGGCTCGCCGACCGAGCCGAGGACGCGCAGGCTGCTCAGGTCGAACTTGGCGGGGATGTCGTCCCCCCACTTCATGAACGTGCGGATCGCGGTCGGCGCGGTGTAGAGGATCGACACGCCGTACTTCTGCACGATCTCCCAGAACCGGCCCTGGTGGGGGGTGTCCGGGGTGCCCTCGTACATGACCTGGGTCGCGCCGTTCGCCAGCGGCCCGTACACGATGTACGAGTGGCCGGTGACCCAGCCGATGTCGGCCGTGCACCAGTAGACGTCGGACTCCGGCTTGAGGTCGAAGACCGCGTGGTGGGTGTAGGCGGCCTGGGTGAGGTAACCGCCCGAGGTGTGCAGGATGCCCTTCGGCTTCCCGGTGGTGCCCGAGGTGTACAGGATGAAGAGCGGCTGCTCCGCCTCGAACGCCTCGGGGGTGTGCTCGGCGGACTGGCGGCCGGTGATCTCGTCCCACCAGATGTCGCGACCCTCGGTCCACGCGGTGTCCTGACCGGTGCGGCGCACGACCACGACGTGCTCGACGCTCTCGATACGGGACACGGCGTCGTCCACCGCGGGCTTCAGCGCGGACGGCTTGCCACGGCGGTATTGGCCGTCCGCGGTGACGACGACCTTGGCGTCGGCGTCCTGGATACGGGCGGCGATGGCGTCGGCGGAGAAGCCTCCGAAGACCACCGAGTGGGCGGCGCCGATGCGGGCGCAGGCCAGCATCGTGATCGCGGCCTCGGGGATCATCGGAAGGTAGACGGCGACCCGGTCGCCCTTGCCGACGCCCAGCTCCGTCAGCGCGTTGGCCGCCCGGGAGACCTCGTCCTTCAGCTCCGCGTAGGTGATCGCCCGGCTGTCGCCCGGCTCGCCCTCGAAGTGGATGGCGACGCGGTCGCCGTTACCCGCCTCCACATGGCGGTCGACGCAGTTGTAAGCGACGTTGAGCTTGCCGTCCGCGAACCACTTCGCGAACGGCGGGTTGCTCCAGTCGAGCGTCTCGGTCGGCTCGGTGGCCCAGGTGAGGCGGCGGGCCTGCTCGGCCCAGAAGCCCAGCCGGTCCGCGGCTGCCCGTTCGTACGCCTCCGCCGTGACATTGGCGTTCGCGGCCAGCTCGGCCGGCGGCTCGAACCGGCGCTCTTCCCGCAGCAGGTTGGCCAGGCTTTCGTTGCTCACGACATCTCCCATTCCCAGGGTGACCGTTGTGTCCCGGGGCATAGCTCATCAGGCGAAAGGGCGAGTGACAAGTGTCTGCCGGGAATTGGTTTAGACCTATCCCTCGTGTATGGAGGAGATCCGCCGACCGTCCCGCCGGCGCGGCAGGTCGTCAGTACGGGACGTCGTGGACGTCGTACCGACTCCTGCCGCGCCCGCGGGCGGGAAGCTGCACCACAAGGTCTCACGGGCCCGGGGCGCCGCTGGTTCAGACGAGGCTGTGTCTGGCCTCCTCGTGCCCGGAACCGTCCTCCGGAAGCCCTGCCGCCGTACGGGACGCGACCGGGTCTGCTCCCTCCGGGTCCGCTCCCTCGGGATCTGTTGTCTTCGGCTCGATGCCGATGCCCGGAGCCACCCGTTCGAAGACCTCGTCCGGGCCCGAACCGGAGCTGACGCCCTCCGCCAGCAGGTAGGCCTGCGCCTCGCCGACGTGGAAGTACATCCCGTGCAGATGGAGAGTGCCGTCCGCCAGTCGGCGCGCCACGGACTCGTGCGCGCGGAGGTGGTCGAGCTGCTGGACGACATTGGTCAGGCAGAGCTGCTCCACCGCGTCGGTGGGCATCCGGCCGGAGATGCGCGCCCACGGATGGTCGCGGGAGGACATGCGGTCCAGGCTCGGCAGCCCGTGCCGCAGCCACCGCCACAGGGGCGTGGTCCTCTGCGTCCCCGGCTCGGCGCCGAGAAGTGCTTGCATGGCGCCGCAGCCGGAGTGCCCGCAGACGGTGATGGAATCGACCCGTAGGACGTCCACCGCGTACTCGATCGCCGCCGCCACCGAGTCGTCACCGCCGCTGTCGGAACCCGCCCCCGGTGGGGGTACCAGATTGCCCACGTTGCGCACGGTGAACAGATCGCCCGGCCCGCTGGACGTGATCATGCTGGTGACGAGGCGGGAGTCCGCACAGGTCAGGAACAGCTGGGACGGTCGCTGGCCCTCCGCCGCGAGGCGGGCGAGCTCCTCGCGGACCAGCGGGGCCGTATTCAGCTGGAAGGAACTGATACCGCTCAGCAGACTGTGCGCGCCGCCGCGCCGGAGAGTGCCGGCGGGCTCCGAGCCGTGTCCGGCCGCTTCGGCGGAGAGCGGATCCTGCGAGCCTCCGGGGCTTGCGTGCGGGCGCTCCGCCGCGGTGGTGGGCTGGTGGGGGCGGTCGTGGCAGTGGTGGTTGCGCCAAGGTGTCCACGGGCGACAGCAGGAGTGCGCCGCCGACGCGGGTTCCGCGATCCGCCCTCCCGATCTGCCGGTGAAGACGATGTTGCCACCGTGGGCGACCTGTGTGGTGCGCCAGTCCTGGATGGCCTCGTAGGCCGCGTGATCCATGAAAAAACCGTCCAGTTCGACGATCGCGTCGACGCCTTGGGGGAGTTGGTTGAGGACGCGGCTGAGTCTCGGTACCGCGAGGAAGGTCAACTGACCGCGTACGGTCACCAGGAAGCGGCCGTCGCTCTCGGCCACGGAGATACGGGTACGGGCGAGCCGGTGCATCGCCATGCCCACGGCGGCCGCGATGCCGATCGCGACGCCGGCCAGCACGCCGAACACGACGACGCCGGTGATCGTCGCCCCGTAGACGAGGAATTCGCGGTGCCGGTGGACATTCCTGATGTGGGCGTAGCTCACCATCTGGATGCCGACGACCATGACGAGGGCGGCCAGCGCGGCGAGCGGAATCCATTCGAGCACGGTGACCAGGAATCCGGCCGCGAGCAGCACCCAGACACCGTGCAGTACGGTCGCCGCCCGGCCGGTGGCCCCGGCGCGGACATTTGCCGAACTGCGCACCGCGCCACCGGAGATCGGGAGACCGCCGAGCAGCCCGGCCAGCGTGTTGGTGATGCCCTGGGCCCGCAACTCGCGGTCCAGGTCGGATCGGGCGACGTGCGGCAGGGGCATGTCCGGCTGCCGCGAGGAGCGTTCGGCCGTGCGGTCGGCGGTCAGCTTGTCCACCGCCACGGCCGCCAGGAGCGATTCGAGGCTGCCCACCAGCATCACGGTGAACATGGCGGTGGCGAGGGCGAGTACCGGGCCTCGGGGCATCTCGGGAAGGACGTGCGAGCTCCACGAGGGCAGGTCCACCCGGCTGATGCGGGGCGCGGCGACGGCCGCCACCGCCGTCGCCACGGCGACCGACGCGAGCGCGGCCGGAATCTTGCGGAGTGCGCGACCGGCGGCACCGGGGAGTCTTGGCCACAGCACCAGAAGGGCGATGGTCAGGGCTCCGATCAGTGGGGCGGCCGGACTGATCCGCGTCAACTGTTCGGGAAGGGCTAGGGCGTTGTCCATCGCGGAGCTCTCCGGAGAACCGCCGAGGACGATGTGCAACTGGGCGAGAGCGATGGCCACCCCGATCCCGGCGAGCGTGCCGTGGACGATCGCGGGGCTGACGGCGAGGGCGCCTCGCGCCGCTCTCACGGAACCCAGCAGGATCTGGAGCAGGCCGGCCCCGATGGTGATGGCACAGGTCGTGCGCCAGCCGTAGACGTGGATCAACTCGGCTGTCACGACGGTCAGTCCGGCGGACGGGCCGCTGACCTGAAGCGGGGTTCCACCGATCAGTCCGGCGACGATGCCGCCGATCGCGGCGGAGATGAGGCCGGCTTCCAGCGGTGCGTCCATGGCGACGGCGAGACCGAGCGACATGGGGACGGCGATGAGGAAGACCGTGATCGAAGCGGAGAGGTCGCCCGCGGTGACGCGGAAGCGGGAGCCTCGGCGCGGCGGCGGACTGTGGGGCCTCTTCTCCCCCGAGGTGGGGGAGAGGTGAGAGCCGTGGTTTCGGATGTTTCGGATGGGTACGCAGGCAGGCATTCCCGTCTCCTCCGGGGCAGCGCGGTCGCGGAACGTGGGGGACGCGGCCGTGGGTCACGGCGTGCAGCGGCGGGATTTCTCAACTCTTGGTAAATGGATCGTAATGCAGAGTAAAGAAATGTGGTTCACATATCAGGCAAATAGCCGACGGGATCACCCAATGCAGTGAATAAGCATCTTTTCATTCGGCCTGTCGCTCGGAGGCGTCCGAGCTGCGTGTGAACGTGACCGCGCCGTTCGGCACATTCCACGTAAACGAGCCGCAAGGAAGAGGTGGGCGGATGATCGCCGCCACGAAGAGAGTCGCCCTGGGGGTCACCACCGCAGCCGTGTTCGCCGCTCTGGCCGGGTGTTCCGGAGCTGGCACCGGGGCCTCCGGGGCCGGTGCCGAGAGGGCGCACGGGGCCAAGGAGAAGCCCGACGGGCAGAACGCGCCGGCGCCGGGCGCCGCCGTCCAGCTGATCGGGGACGGTTCCACGGCATTCACGGGTGCTCAGCCCCACATCCCGGTCGCCAAGCGTCTCGCGCCGGGGCAGAAGCCTCCGCAGTTCGTGGTGTTCTCCTGGGACGGCGCCGGCGAGGACAGCCAGAAGCTCTTCTCCCACTTCCGTGGCGTCGCCAAGAAGTACGGCGCGAAGATGACGTACTTCCTCAGCGGGGTCTATCTGCTGCCCGAGGAGAAGAAGGGCCTGTACGACCCGCCCCAGCACTCGCCCGGCAGCTCCGACATCGGCTTCAACGACACCAAGGGCATCCACGACACCCTCAACGAGGTGCGGGCGGCCTGGAAGGAGGGCAACGAGATCGGCACCCACTTCAACGGCCACTTCTGCGGCCCTGACGGCGGTGGCGGCACCTGGTCGGTCGACGAGTGGAAGAGCGAGATCCGCCAGGCCAAGTCCTTCGTGAAGAACTGGAAGACGAACGCACCGGAACTCAAGTCCGAGGCCCCGCTGCCCTTCGACTACGACAAGGAACTCGTCGGCGGCCGTACTCCCTGTCTCGAAGGTCAGAAGAACATGGTCGCCGCCGCCCGGGACATGGGATTCCGCTACGACTCCAGCGGTATCGGCAATCAGGTCTGGCCCGCGAAGAAGGACGGCGTCTGGGACCTTCCGCTCCAGCTCGTGCCCGTTCCTGGGCGCGACTTCGAGACACTCTCGATGGACTACAACTTCATGTTCAACCAGTCCGGGGTCACCCAGGGTGATCCGGCTGAGCAGGAGCACTGGGGCGACCAGATGCGCGACGGCCTGCTGGAGGCCTTCGACCGCTCGTACGACGGGAACCGCGCGCCGCTGATCATCGGCAACCACTTCGAGTCCTGGAACGGCGGCACCTACATGCGCGCGGTGGAGGAGACGATCGCCTCCGTCTGCACCAAGTCGGACGTGCGCTGTGTCTCCTTCCGCCAGCTCGCCGACTGGCTCGACGCCCAGGACCCGGCGGTGCTGGCCAAGCTCGGAACGCTCGGTGTCGGGGAAGCCCCGAAGGGCGGCTGGCCGTCCTACCTCGCGGCACCCGCAGCCGCCGCAGGCGGCAAGCCGATGAGCCCCGCAGGCAAGGACGCCGCGAAGGACACATCCAAGGACGCGCAGGAGAAGTAACGTTTCTGCGGGCTCGCGGGCTCGCGGGCTCGCGAGCTGCGGGCTTCAGGCCGTGCGAGGGCGGGACCGCTGCGGGCATTCCCGCGGGTCCCGCCCCTCCGTCGCGCCCTACCGGCCGGACCGAGATCGTCGCTCGTCACACGGGAGCGGCCGTACCCGTCACCAGGCGGTCGTCGAGCGTGAACGCGGGGTCCACCTGGGCGGCCAGATCGGCACCGGTCTTCTCGTTGCCCCAGCTCTCCGCGTTCTTCAGGTGGAAGTGGACCATCTGGCGCGTGTACCGCTCCCGGTCGCGCAGCTCGTACGAGTCCTCTGCCGCGTCCTGGAGGGCTTGGAGTGCCATCCTGTTGTCGGCCTCCAGTAGCTCGAATCGGTCCGGCCGGCCCTTCTCCATCGCCCGTACCCAGTCGGAGTGGCCGACTCCGACGAGCAGGTCCTCGCCGACCTCCGAGCGTAGGAAGTCCAGGTCCTCCGGGCCCTGTACCTTGTTGCCGACCACCCGGAGCGTCACGCCGAAGTCCCGCGCGTACTCCTTGTACTGGCGGTACACCGACACGCCCTTCCTGGTCGGTTCGGCGATCAGAAACGTCATGTCGAACCGGGTGAACATCCCCGAGGCGAACGAGTCGGATCCGGCGGTCATGTCGACCACGACGTACTCGTCCGGGCCGTCGACCATGTGGTTGAGGCAGAGTTCCACCGCGCCGACCTTGGAGTGGTAGCAGGCCACCCCTAGGTCCGCCTCGTCGAACGTGCCCGTGGCCATCAACCGGATGTCGCCGTCGTCGAGGCGGACCGTCCGCGCGCACGCGTCGTAGACGGGGTTGTCCTCATGAACGCGCAGCAGACGCGATCCCTCGCCGGGTGGCGTGGTCTTGATCATCGTCTCGGCGGAGGCGATCCGCGGGTTGCTGCCGCGCAGGTAGTCCTTGATCAGCGGCAGTTCGGCACCCATCGACGGAAGCGCCGCCGCCTCCTGCTCGTCGAGGCCCAGTGCGGCCCCGAGGTGCTGGTTGATGTCGGCGTCCACGGCGATGACATGGGCTTCGTTGGCGGCGAGGTGGCGGATGAAGAGAGAGGACAGCGTGGTCTTGCCGCTGCCGCCCTTCCCTACGAAAGCGATCTTCATGTTCACCTAGGGTAGTCGTAGCATCGCGCAAAGTCGTCGCGCTTCGTGAAGAACGACACGTGGGGGTGGCGAGGGTGTATGGGGCGCGTAGCCTCGCTACTTATGAGTACGACTGCCTCGGACCCGCTTGCCGCTCTCGCCGCCCTGCCCGGGGTCCCCGACTCCGTGGCCTCGGTCCGCAAGGCTGTGGACCAGGTCTACGGCCACCGTGTGATGCGCCGCCGGAGCAACGAGGTGACCTCGGAGGCCGCGCTGCGCGGAGCGCGCGGCTCGGCGGCGCTGTCGGGCGCCGATTGGAACCTCGAAGAGGTACGCCGCCGTACCGACTTCAGCGGCGACGACGAAGCGCGGACGGTGGGCGCGGCGCTGCGCCTCACGGCCGAAGCCGGTCAACTGCTCTCCATCTGGAGGCAGTCGCCGCTGCGAGTACTGGCCAGACTCCACCTGGTGGCGGCCGGAGGCGCGACCCCCGACGACGCGGTGGGACGGCCCCGGCTGGCCGGGGAGACGGTGGACGAACCGCTGGTGGAGGCGCCTCTGCCGGATGCCGGCGAGGTGGCCGGTCGGCTCGAAGGCCTCTCGCGGCTCATCATCGACGGCGGCACCGCGCCTGCGCTGGTCACCTCGGCGATCGTGCACGGTGAACTGCTCGCTCTGCGTCCCTTCGGTTCCTGCAACGGGCTGGTGGCCCGGACCGCCGAGCGCATCGTGCTGATCGGCAGCGGCTTGGATCCGAAGTCGATCTGCCCGGCCGAGGTCGGCCACGCGGAGCAGGGGCGGGCCGCTTACATGGCGGCGTTCGAGGGGTACCTGTCGGGTACGCCCGAGGGCATGGCGGCCTGGATCGCGCACTGTGGACGCGCGGTGGAACTGGGCGTCAGGGAGTCGACCGCGGTCTGTGAGGCGCTCCAGCGCGGCGCGGCCTGACCGCTGGTGGGCGGTGGGCGCCATGGACGAAAGAGTTGCGGCGGTACCGGAACCGGTACCGCCGCTGGCACGTCCGCCGGGTTACCAAGCGTCCTCGATCATTGCCCATCAGGTCGGGTTCTTTGCCCGTCACCTGGTGCGGCTGGCCCGTAATCGACGGGTCGACGTCGCGTGGGTGCCCGACTTTCATGCGCGGTCCGTGGGGCCTTGCTGCGTGAAAGGTCATCCTCTCGGATGTCCTCGGTCTCGCGGGCCGTTGACTCCTTTGTACTCCTGGAGTGAGGTAAGCGGTACCCCGGGCTCCACTTCTTTACTTTCGCGTTCAATCACCCAGTGGCCGGCGGCTGTGAACTGCCCCAGCCCGCCCCGCGCCCGGGTGCCGGGCGCCCGCGCATCCCGGCGGTGGCTGGGCGTCGGCCAGGCGGAGGTGTGGGGCGGGCGTCGGACAGGCGCTGGCTGCCGCGCGACGC
>NZ_JBSFVR010000079.1:0-25913 GCF_053592415.1 Streptomyces sp. NPDC002690
ATCGACGAGCTGATCGAGCTGTTGCGGGACCTGCGGACGGGTGTACCGGCATGTGCGCCGGGTGACGTCATCCACCCATGCCACCCATGCCGCCCGAGCTGTTGACGGCGCCGTGGCCGCCGAGGAAGGAGTGGCTGCGGCCGATCTCGGTGAAGCCGCGCCGGACGTACCAGTCCCGGGGCCAGTCGGAGGCGTCCGCGAGCAGGAAGAGCTGGGGGATTCCGGCAGCGGCTGCCAGCGCCAGACCGGTGGCGAGAAGGGTGCCGCCGTGGCCCTGACCGCGGTACGGCTCGGCGGTGACCAGGTCCTCCAGCTGGGCCAGCCCGGTGGTCCGGTCGAGATACAGGTCGGCCCAGGCGGCGACGTGACCTTCCGGGGTCCTGGCGGCCAGGAAGAGTACCTCCTCCGCACCGCGCAGCCGGGCGGCACGGCGATCGGTGAGCTGCCGGACGAGCTCTTCGTCCTGGAACCAGGCCGACTGCTGCCGGAACACCGCCGCCCGTATGTCGGACAGTGCGGCCGGGCGGGCCGCGGTGCCCGGCAGCGTGCAGTCGGCCGTCGCCCGTGCCAGCACCACGGCGGAGTCGCGGCTGAACCCGGCTGCCGCGAGTGCCGGAGTCGCGTGTTCGCCCAGGGGCCCGTCCAGCACCGTGATCCGGTAGTGCTCGCGCGGCCCGAGGCTGTGAGCTGCCGACCTGGACAACGCCGCGGGATCGGCGTCCGGCGCGTCGACGATCAGTTGGTTGTGCTCCTGGGAAAGCGGGAACTCCGGGTCGCGGACGGCGAAGGCGCCCGGCAGTTCGACGGTCTCGGCGGCCTGGCGGCGGGCGAAGGCGGCGCGGAAGGCGGTCACGCGTTCGGGCAGAGACAGAGGCAGGGATGGCATCTTGCCATGATTGGCCGCGCGCGTGCCGTTGGACAACGAATGTGCCCTGCCGACGGCGGTCCGGGCTGCCCGGCGGAGCCCGGTCGGGGGGTGTCCCGGCCCCGGCGGGTACCCGCGCGTCCGCCACGGATGCGTCCCCCGCTCGCAGGCCCGAGCCCGGCACCGCCTGTACGGAAGCGAGGGGGACCGGGCCCGTCTCTGGATGCACTGCGGCCCGTCCCGGGGCAGACTGCCGGACAAGGCAGGCGGGCCCGCCCGCACCGCGATCCGGCGGGCCGGGCATCGGCCGGAGGAGGCCGCAGTGATACCGAGACGGGTGCGGCCGGTCCTGATGTCCGCCGGGCTCCTGATATGCGGCGGCCTGTGGTGGTGGGCCGTGCTGCGGCTCGTCCTCGTCCCGGGACAGTCCGGGACGCTGGAAGGCGCGATGGTGGCGGGCGGCTGGGGGCTGAGCCTGCTGCCGGTCCACGTGACGGCGGCCGGGACGAGTGGCCGGACGCCCCCGTACGACGACTCCATATCCGGCCGGCCGTTCCTCCGGTACGTGCGCCGGTGGGGGAGGCGTGGCGTGCGGAGCGAGGGGCGGCCGGGCACGGGGTTCAGGCGGTTGTGGCGGCTTCGACGGCTTCGACGGCTTCGACGATATGGACCGCTTCTACGGGTTCTACGGGTTCTACGGGTTCCGTGGAGACGGCCCGAGCGGTGAGGGCCGCTCGCTGTCCGGGGCGGAGCTGACGTGGGCCGGGCGGTCAGTGCGGGGTGGGGCCCGACTGGCAATGGGGGCACCAGTACGTGGGGCGGTCGGCCTGGTCCGCCTTGCGGACGGGGGCGCGGCAGCGCAGACAGGGGCGACCCGCGCGCCCGTAGACGTACACCGGCTCACGGGTGCGGCTGAGGGCCGCGATCCGGCCGGTGGTGGTGCGGGTGGAGCGGTCGCGGTTCGCGTCCAGCAGCCGGGCGGCGGCGCCCACCAGCCGGGGGAGGAGGGACGTGGGCAGTTCGCCCACCGGGAGCCAGGGGGTGACGCGGGCGAGGAAACAGAGCTCGCACTTGTAGACGTTGCCGATCCCGGCCAGATTGCGCTGGTCGAGCAGTGCCTCGCCGAGCGGGCGGCCCGGGTCGGCGAGCAGATTCGACAGAGCCCGGTCCGCGTCCCAGTCGGGCCCGAGCAGGTCGGGGCCCAGGTGGCCGACCACCTTCTCCTCGTCCGGGGTGCGCAGCAGCTCCAGTACGGGGAGGCGGTAGCCCACCGCGGTGTGGTCGGCGTTGCCGAGGACGGCCCGGATCTCGTACGCCGGACCGCCGCGCCACCGCTCCCCGGGGGCGAAGATCCGCCAGGCTCCGTCCATCCGCAGATGGCTGTGGAGCGTGAGGCCGCCCTCCAGCCGGGTGAGGAGGTGCTTGCCCCTCGGGGTCACGTCGAGGACGGTACGGCCGGTCAGATCGGCGGTGGCGAACCGGGGCACCCGCAGATCGGCGTGGGTGAGCACCCTTCCGGCGAGAGCGGCGTGCAAATGCTTCGCCGTACGCGCGACGGTGTCTCCTTCGGGCATGCCTCCATCATGCGGCAGCGGTGCGGCCCGGCGCGGGTTCGCGGCGGTGCACGGGCGCGGGGGGCCGCGTCAGGCGCGCAGCCGCATCCCCTTCGGGGTGGCGAGGAATCCCGCCGCCTCCAGTACGCGGCCCACCGGCGAGGTCAGCGAGGACACGCCGTTGGTGCGCTCCACGGTGACCGTGCCGAGGGAGCCGGCCTTCGCCGCCGCCGCGAGCGCCTCGGCCGCGGCGCGGAGCGCGGGGGCATCGGGGTCGGAGGGCCAGGCCAGCAGCGACTTGCCGCCCCGCTCCATGTAGAGGGTCAGCTCTCCGTCGACCAGGACCACCAGGGCGCCCGCCTTGCGGCCCGGCTTGTGACCGGCGCCGTCCGGGGACTCGGGCCAGGGCAGCGCCGCGCCGTAGGCGTTGGCCGGGTCGGCCGCCGCCAGCACCACGGCGCGCGGCACACCGCCGGGGTCCCGGCGCTCCCGGGCGGTCGACGCCGCACGCAGCCGGTCCACCGCGCCGTCCATCGCGAACTGCGCGGCCCCGAGCCCCTCGACGACGTAACCACGCCTTGCCTGCCCGTTGTCCTCGAAGGCGGCGAGGATGCGGTACGTCGCCGAGAAACCGCCCTCCACCCCCTCCGCCTGCACCGCGCCCCTGGTGACCACGCCGTGCCGGTCCAGCAGGGTGCGGGCCAGCGCGTGGGCGCGGTGGGTGGGTTCGGGTTCACTCTCGGGCAGCAGCGCCCACCGGCCGGAAACGGTGGGCGGGCCCGTCCGGGAGGCCGGGCGGGCGGCTGCGGTGAGCGAGCCGTACCGGCCGCGCGGCACCGAGCGCCGGGCCCGGTGCGCCGTCGCCCCGGCCGTACGCCCCGAACCGAGGAGTGAGCGCAGCGGCGCCAGCGTGTCGTTGGTGAGCCGCCCCGACCAAGCGAGGTCCCAGAGCACGTCGGCCAGCTGCGTCTCCGAGGCGGAGGGGTGCGTGGTGGCCCGGACCTGATCGGCGATCTGGCGGAAGAAGAGGCCGTACCCGCCCCGGAGCGCGGTCAGCACCGACTCGTGCAGCGCGGTCAGCTCCAGGGGATGGGGCGGGGGCAGCAGCAGGGGGGCGATGTCCGCCGGATAGAGAGCGATCCAGCCGTCCTTGCCGGGGAGGGCGCCCGCCCCGGCCCAGACGACCTCGCCGGTCGTGGTCAGCTCGTCCAGCAGGGCAGGGGTGTATCCGGCGACCCGGCTCGGCAGGATCAGCCGTTCCAGCGCGGAGGCGGGCACCGGTGCGCCCTGCAACTGCTCGACGGCGCGGGCCAGCCCGTCGATGCCCCGCAACCCGTGGCCGTCCAGGTGCTGCCACTGGGGCAGGAAGGTCGCCAGGGCGGCGGGCGGCACGGGCTCCAGCTCGTGGCGGAGCGCCGCGAGGGAACGGCGCCGCAGCCGACGCAGCACGGTGGCGTCGCACCACTCCTGTCCGATGCCCGCCGGATGGAACTCGCCCAGCACGACCCGCCCCGAGGCGGACAGCCGCTGCAGGGCGCCCTCCGTCACCGCCGGACCGAGCCCGAAGCGCTCCGCCGCCCGCGCCGAGGTGAACGGGCCGTGCGTGCGGGCGTACCGGGCGACGAGGTCGCCCAGCGGGTCCTTCACCGGCTCCGTGAACGCCTCTGGCACACCGACCGGAAGGGCGGTGCCCAGCGCGTCCCGCAACCGCCCCGCGTCTTCGACGGCGGCCCAGTGGTCGGCGCCCGCGATCCGGACCTTCAGGGCCCGGCGGGCCGTCTCCAGTTCGGGGGCCCAGGACGGCTCCGCGCCGCGCTCGGCCAGCTCCGCCGGGGTGAGCGGGCCGAGGACCCGCAGAAGGTCCGCGACGCCCTCGACGTCCTTGACCCGTCGCTCCTCGGTCAGCCACTGGAGCTCCTGCTCCAGTTCGGTCAGGACGTCGGCGTCGAGCAGCTCGCGCAGCTCCGCCTGGCCGAGCAGCTCCGCCAGCAGGTGCGAGTCGAGCGAGAGGGCGGCGGCGCGCCGCTCGGCGAGCGGGGAGTCGCCCTCGTACAGGAACTGCGCGACGTAACCGAAGAGCAGCGAGCGTGCGAAGGGGGAGGGCTCGGTGGTGGTGACCTCCACGAGCCGGATGCGGCGCGCTTCGAGGTCTCCCATGAGCTCGGTGAGCCCGGGTACGTCGAACACGTCCTGGAGACATTCGCGGACCGCTTCCAGGACGATCGGGAACGACCCGAACTCGGAGGCCACCTGGAGCAACTGGGCGGCGCGCTGACGCTGCTGCCACAGCGGGGTGCGCTTGCCGGGGCTGCGCCGGGGCAGCAGCAGCGCCCTCGCCGCGCACTCCCGGAAACGCGAGGCGAACAGGGCGGAGCCGCCGACCTGGTCGGTGACGATCTGCTGGACCTCGCCCTTGTCGAAGACGACGTCCGCGGCGCCCACCGGTGCCTGCCCGCTGTCGTAGGCGGCGTCCGGGAGCATGAGTCCCCGATCGGTGGCCGTGCCGCTTCCTTCGTTGGAGCCGCCGGAGCCGCCGTTGCTGCCGGAATCGCCGGGGCCGTCGAAGTCGAGCAGGTCGAGGCTCATCAGGTCCGCGTCCGGCAGCCGCAGCACGATGCCGTCGTCGGCATGCATGACCTGCGCGTCCATGCCGTACCGCTCGGCCAGGCGGGCGGAGAGGGCGAGCGCCCACGGGGCGTGCACCTGCGCGCCGAACGGGGAGTGCACCACGACCCGCCAGTCGCCGAGCTCGTCCCGGAAGCGTTCGACGAGGATCGTCCGGTCGTCCGGGACGTGGCCGCAGGCCCGCCGCTGCTCGTCGAGGTAGGAGAGGATGTTGCCCGCCGCCCAGGCGTCCAGACCCGCGGTGAGCAGCCGGAGCCTGGCGTCCTCCTCGGACAGCCCGCCCAGCTCACGGAGGAACGCGCCCAGCGCGCGGCCCAGCTCCAGCGGGCGCCCGAGCTGATCACCCTTCCAGAACGGCAGCCGCCCCGGCACCCCCGGAGCGGGCGAGACCAGCACCCGGTCCCTGGTGATGTCCTCGATCCGCCAGGACGTGGTGCCGAGCGTGAAGACGTCCCCGACCCGGGACTCGTACACCATCTCCTCGTCCAGCTCGCCGACCCGGCCGCCGCCCTTCTTGGGGTCCGACCCGGCGAGGAAGACGCCGAACAGTCCCCGGTCCGGGATCGTGCCGCCGGACGTGACGGCGAGCCGCTGCGCCCCCGGGCGCCCGGTCACCGTGCCCGCCACCCGGTCCCAGACCACGCGCGGGCGAAGTTCCGCGAAGGCGTCCGAGGGGTAACGGCCCGCCAGCATGTCGAGCACCGCCGTGAACGCCGACTCGGGCAGCGAGGCGAACGGCGCGGCGCGGCGGACCAGGGCCAGCAGGTCGTCCGCCTGCCGGACGTCCAGCGCCACGATCGCCACCAGTTGCTGCGCCAGCACGTCCAGTGGGTTCGACGGCACGCGCAGCGCCTCGATGGCCCCCTCGCGCATCCGCTCGGTCACCACCGCCGCCTGCACGAGGTCGCCCCGGTACTTCGGGAAGACCACGCCCGTCGACACGGCCCCCACCTGGTGGCCCGCCCGGCCCACCCGCTGGAGACCGGAGGCCACCGAGGGCGGGGACTCCACCTGGATCACCAGGTCCACGGCGCCCATGTCGATACCGAGCTCCAGGCTGGAGGTGGCGACGACTGCGGGCAGCCGGCCCGCCTTCAGGTCCTCCTCCACCTGGGCCCGCTGCTCCTTGGAGACCGAGCCGTGGTGTGCGCGGGCCAGCAGCGGCGGGGCGCCCTTCGCTCCGCCCGACTGCGCCATGAGCTCGGCGGGGGAGTGCGCCTCGGGCATGGTCTCGCCGGTCGCGCGTTCGTACGCGATCTCGTTGAGCCGGTTGCAGAGCCGCTCGGCGAGGCGGCGGGAGTTGGCGAAGACGATGGTCGAGCGGTGTGCCTGGACGAGATCGGCGATCCGCTCCTCCACCTGCGGCCAGATCGACGGCTTGTCGCTCTGGCCGTCCGCGCTGTCGGGGGCCGGTGAGCCGCCCAGCTCGCCGAGGTCCTCCACGGGGACGACGACGGAGAGGTCGAACTCCTTGGCCGAGGAGGGCTGCACGATCTCGACCCGGCGCTGCGGAGACAGGAACCGCGCCACCTCGTCGACCGGGCGGACCGTGGCCGACAGCCCGATCCGGCGGGCGGGGCGCGGCAGCAGCTCGTCGAGCCGCTCCAGGCTCAGCGCGAGGTGGGCGCCGCGTTTCGTGCCGGCGACGGCGTGCACTTCGTCGAGGATCACCGTCTCCACCCCGGCGAGGGCGTCCCGCGCAGAGGAGGTCAGCATCAGGAAGAGGGACTCGGGGGTCGTGATCAGGATGTCCGGCGGCTTGGTCACCATGCTCCGGCGCTCGGCCGGGGGCGTGTCGCCGGACCGGATGCCCACCCGGACGTCCGGCTCCGGCAGCCCGAGCCGCACGGATTCCTGACGGATGCCGGTCAGCGGTGAGCGGAGGTTGCGCTCCACGTCGACGGCGAGGGCCTTCAACGGGGAGATGTACAGCACCCGGCAGCGCTTCTTCGCCTCGGCGGGAGGCGGTACGGAGGCGAGCTGGTCGAGGGAGGCCAGAAAGGCCGCCAGGGTCTTGCCGGAGCCGGTCGGCGCGACGACCAGGACGTCCGAGCCCTCCGCGATCGCGGACCAGGCGCCCTCCTGCGCGGCCGTGGGCGCGTGGAAGGCACCCGCGAACCAGCTGCGTGTCGCGGGCGAGAACGATTCCAGGGCAGAGCCGACCATGCCCACCATCGTGCACCCGGCCACTGACATCGGCCGGTGAACACGGTCGGACCTGCGAGAATGCCGGTATGGCGGCAGGCTCGGAGGGTGTAGGGGCGACGAGGGAGTGGGCGCGGCACTGGCGGTACGCCGCCCTGCCCGGTCTCGACCTGCTCCGGGCCCACTACGTCTCTCACACCTTCCCCCGCCACAGCCACGAGGGATACGTCCTCGGAGCGGTCAACCGGGGCATGGAGGACGTCGGGCTCCCCGGCGGCACCCTGCACGCCGGGCCCGGCACCGTGGTGATGATCAACCCCGAGGTGCCGCACACCGCCCGCGCCGGGGTCCCGGAGGGCTGGGCGTACGCCACCCTCTACCCGTCCACCCGGGCCGTGGACTCGGTGGCGGCCGAGGTCACGAACCTGCGGGGCACGGTCGGCTTCGACACCTCCTGTACGGCCGACCCCGAGGCGGGCCGGCTGATACACGAGGTGCACCGGGCCGCCGAACAGGGCAACGCCCTCGCGGCGGACACCCTGCTGCGGGTCGTGCTCGCCCGCCTGCTCGGCCGCCACGGGGGCCTGCTGTCGCCCGCTCCCTCGCTGACCGCCGGGGCCCGCGCGGCGGGCCTCGCCCGGGCCGTGCTGGAGGACCGCCTCACCGCGCCGCCCACGCTGGAGGCGCTGGCGGCGGAGGTCGGTGCGAGCCCCTTCGCGCTGCTGCGCGCCTTCAAGAAGCGCTACGGAATGCCCCCGCACGCCTGGCTCACCAACGCCCGGGTGCGGCGGGCGCGCGAGCTGCTCGACTCGGGAGTGGCCCCCGCCGCGGCCGCCGCCGCGGTGGGCTTCACCGACCAGCCCCACCTGAACCGGCACTTCACCCGGATCGTGGGCGTGCCGCCCGGCGCCTACCAGCGCGAACGCGCAAGAACGTACAAGACCGGGACCCGCCTTCGCCCCTAGATTCGCGGATGTGGCAGAACAGACGACACCCCTCACCTCCGCCGGCCCGGCCGGCGGAACCGGCCCCTCGGGCATACCCGACAGCCCTGGCGCCAGGACGACCGACGCGGCCGTCGTCCGGGACGCGCTCGGCGTCGGCGTAGCCGTCGGGCTCTCCGGATTCGCCTTCGGCGTCACGTCCGCCGGCTCCGGACTCACCCTGCTCCAGACCTGCGCGCTCAGCCTCCTGGTGTTCACCGGCGCCTCCCAGTTCGCCCTGGTCGGGGCCCTCGCGGCGGGCGGCAACCCGTACACCGCGGCGGCCGGGGCCTTCTTCCTCGGCGTGCGCAACGCGTTCTACGGGCTCCGCCTGTCCCAGTTGCTCGCCCTGCCCCGCGCCCTGCGCCCGCTCGCCGCGCACTGGGTGATCGACGAGACCACCGCGGTCACCCTGGCCCAGCCCACCCGGCGGGCCGCGCGCCTCGGGTTCACCGTCACCGGCGTCTCGCTCTACGTGCTCTGGAACCTCACCACGCTCGCGGGCGCGCTCGGCGCGGAAAGGCTCGGCGACACGGACGCGTGGGGGCTGGACGCCGCCGGACCGGCCGTGTTCCTGGCGCTGCTCGCGCCCATGCTCACCAGCACCACGGAACGCGTCACGGCGGCGCTCGCCGTCGTCCTCGCCCTCGGCCTGCTGCCCGTCCTGCCCGCCGGGGTACCGGTCCTGCTCGCCGGAGTCTCCGCCCCCCTCGTGCTCTTCCTCAAGGGGCGCGCGGGGCGAGGCCCCACGGACGCGGACGTCACCACCACTTCGGGAGCCGGCCGATGAACGTCTGGATCGCCGTCGCGCTCACCGCGGCGGGCTGCTACCTCGCCAAACTCGTCGGGCTCCTGGTGCCCGCCGATGTCCTGGAGCGTCCGCTCGTCCAGCGGCTGGCCGCACTGCTCCCGGTGGCGCTGCTCGCCGCGCTCACCGCGCAGCAGACGTTCGGCGACGGCGTCCGCCTCCTCTTCGACGCCCGCGCGGCCGGGCTCGCGGCGGCGGCGCTCGCCCTGGTGCTGCGCGCGCCGTTCCTGGTCGTCGTGGCCGCCGCGGTCGTCGTCACCGCCGGGGTGCGGGCGCTCGGTTAGCCGGCCGGCGGCGGGCAGTCCTCCGGGGTGCACCCCGGTCACCCCAGGTCACGACCGTGCGCCCGCAGGATCTGGAGGGCGCGCAGGGTGACGAGCGGGCGCCCCTCCAGAGCCGTACCGGGCGCCCACCGCCGCCAGGTGAGTGGCCAGCCGCCGTCCTCCCGCTGCTCGGCCGCGAGGTGGTCCAGGGAGTCGGACAGCTCCTCCTCGGTGAACCATCCGTACGCCAGGGAGGCGGGCGTACGGGCGTAGTCGTACGGGAAGTGGTACTCACCCGGCGCGTATCCGGGCGCCAGGGGGTACTCCTCGCGCCGCCGGGGGTCCAGTACCGCGAGGCGCTGGTCCCGTACCAGCCGCCCCAGCCGCTGGGCCGCGGCGCGCGCCCGCTCACGGTCCGGAGCGCCGTCCAGGAACGCGACGGCCGCCTCGACCTCGTACGGATGCGAGACGGTCAGCGACTCCACGGCCGACCAGCAGAAGTCCGTCGCGCGGAAGAGCCACGCGTGCCAGACCTGGTTGCGGTGCAGCAGGCCGACGACCGGTCCGGTGGCCAGCAACGCGGCGGGCGGATCGTCGACGATCGGGATGAAGGGCGCGGAGGGGTATCCGCGCTGGGAGGGGTGGAGCGCGGGCAGCGCACCTTCCTCGGTGGAGACCGCTGTCAGATAGCGGCAGATCCGGTCCACCCGGGGCCCGTGGCAGCGGCCGACGGAGTCCAGGACGCTCAGCGCGTGCGCGGTGTGCAGGGGCTGGCTCACCGGGCCGCGCAGATCGGGTTCGAGGGCGTGGCCGTAGCCGCCGTCCTCGTTGAGATAGGCGGCGAGCGCGGTCTCGACCGCGTCCGCGTCCCCGTCGAGAAAGTCGTGGGCGAACCTCCGTTGTTCGAGTACTCGGGCCGTGAGCCAGATGAACTGCTCGGCGCGGGCCAGGGGACGTGCTGCGGTTCCGGGCATGGACCGACCGTAGAGCGGAAAGCGCGGGGAGAGGCTCCGGTGTCGGGAGCGCACCCTCAGGAGCGGATACTGGGGTCATGCGGTTGACGATTTTCTGGGAGCGGATGGCCGAGCACTTCGGCGCCGGATACGCGGACTCCTTCGCGCGCGACCACGTGATGGCGGAACTGGACGGACTCACGGTCCATCAGGCGCTCGACGCGGGGTGGGAGACGAAGGACGTCTGGCGGGCGGTCTGCACGGCGATGAGCATTCCCGCCGAGCGGCGCTGAGCACCCCGCCGGCATCCCCGCCGAGCGGCCCCGAGCCATCGGGCCTCCGCCTCTTCGCTGGTTCCGGCCGTCCCCGCCTCTTCGGCGGGGAGTGCCGGGGACGCCCGGCGACAGCGGTGTCCCACCCGTAGGCGAGACTGGTGGGCGTGGCCCCGACAGACGAGACCGTGCAGAACCCGCAGCCCTCCGCCGCGCCTCCCGTTCCCCCGGCCGTACCGCCGGAGCCCCCGGTGGACGGCGGACCCGCACGCATGCCTGCGTGGCTGCCGCGCGCCGTGGTCATGGCACTGGCGCTCTATGCCTGCTTCCGGCTCGGCAGTTGGGCGTTCGACCAGCTCATCGGCCTGCTGGTCAACATCCTCATCGCCTTCTTCCTCGCGCTGGCCATAGAGCCCGCGGTCGGCCGCATGGCCGCACGGGGGATGCGGCGGGGCCTGGCGACCTTCCTCGTCTTCACCGTCGTGTTCATCCTGAGCATCGGGTTCATCGTCCTGCTGGGCTCGATGCTCGCCGGGCAGATCGTGGACATGTTCGACGAGTTCCCGAAGTACCTCGATTCGGTGATCAAGTGGGTCAACCAGACGTTCCACACGGAACTCTCCCGGGTCGACGTCCAGGACAGCCTGCTGCACTCGGACTGGCTCCAGAAGTACGTGCAGAACAGTGCCACCGGGGTCCTCGACGTCTCCACCACCGTCCTCGGGGGCCTGTTCCGGCTGCTGACGATCTTCCTGTTCTCCTTCTACTTCGCGGCCGACGGGCCCCGGCTGCGCCGCGGGCTCTGCTCCGTACTGCCGCCCTCGCGTCAGGCCGAGGTGCTGCGGGCCTGGGAGATCGCGGTCGACAAGACCGGCGGCTACCTCTACTCGCGCGGTCTGATGGCGCTCATCTCCGGCATCGCGCACTACATCCTGCTCGTCGTGCTCGGAGTGCCCTACGCGCCGGCGCTCGCCGTCTGGGTCGGCCTGGTCTCCCAGTTCATCCCGACCATCGGCACGTACCTCGCGGGCGCCCTGCCGATGCTGATCGCGTTCACCGTCGACCCCTGGTACGCGCTGTGGGTGCTCGGCTTCGTCGTGATCTACCAGCAGTTCGAGAACTACGTACTGCAGCCGAAGCTGACGTCGAAGACCGTGGACATCCACCCGGCGGTGGCCTTCGGATCGGTGATCGCCGGTACGGCCCTGCTCGGCGCGGTCGGCGCGCTGATCGCGATCCCGGCGGTGGCCACGCTCCAGGCGTTCCTCGGCGCGTACGTGAAGCGGTACGCGGTCACCGACGATCCCCGGGTGGGCGGCGGCGGCAGCAGCCGGCAGCGCGTGGAACCGGTCTGGTCACGGGTGCGCCGTCTGACGCGTGGGCACGCCGGCCGGAGCACGGACGACCCGCGCGAGGACCGTACGGACGGGTCCGGCGGCTTTGGCGAGGACGGCGGTACGGGGCACGGGGGTCCCGATCCGCGATAGCCGGTGACGCGGGCGTGGGGACATGTCGGCGGCGGAGGGGAATGGCCGGCGTCGGCAGGGCGAGCGAGGCACTGATCGCCGAACGGGACGATCTGGCCGGCAGCGTGACCGAAGCCCTGGTGACGGCCTGGTTCCCCGTGCATCGGGACGTCAACCGGGCCCCCGCCGTCATGCGGGGAGCACTGGTCCCTGCGGACCCGGGAGACGACTTTCGGGGAGGGATCTTCGTGGACCGGCTGCCCGATCCGTCACTCGCCCCTGACGCGCTGGACATCGTGCGGCGGGGTGAGACCTCCTCGCCGGCGCTCCGGCAGTTCGCTCCGGTGACGGAGCGGATGTACGCGACGTCGATCGCGATTCCCGGATCCGCCGGCTTCCGGGCCGGTGACGCCGATGACGACATGAGCCCCTTCCTGATCCGCGTCGAAGAATGATCGCGAGGAGGTAGGCCCCTACCGGCCGTCGAGTCCCTGGGCGCCCGCCTCCGCGGCAGGGCTCGGCGGTACCGGGCTCGGTACCGGGCTCGGCGGGAGTCGCCAGCCGCCGCCGCGGTCCTCCTTCGACCAACGGGCGACCAGGTCGGGGACGTGCAGCCTGCAGGCCAGCGCGGTGGCGGACCGGAAGGCGTCGATCGCCCGCTGGGTCGTCGGCAGGCCCACGCGCAGGACACGCGGGTTCACCTGGGCCTGGATCTCGTCGACGAAGGGCCGCAGCACGGTGTCGTAGTTCGCCAGCGCGGTCGGCAGGTCGTCCGGATGCCGGTTGATCTCACCCGCCAGGACGTAGGCGCCGACCAGACCGCCCGAGACGCCCATGCCGCTGTAGGGGGAGGCGCAGTGCGCGGCGTCACCGGCCAGCACCACGCGGCCCTCGGACCAGGTGCCGGTGCGTACCTGGAGGATCTCCTGGGAGTAGAAGAAGGGGCTCTCCCGCATGCCCGCGACGAAGCGCTCCGTCTGCCAGCCGGCGTCGCGGAATCTGCCGGCCCAGAACTCCCGCTGACGCTCGACGGGCTCCCGGTGGACGGCCGACGCCTCCTCGGACTCCTCCCGCAGCACGAAGTACACCTGGGTCTCGGTCGGGTTGTGGCTGCGCCGCATGATCTGACGACCGCCCGGGACCATGTAGGTGTCCCGGATGGCGCCGTCGGACGCGGAGCGTGGGACGAACCAGTAGGCCATGTGGATGCCCACCCGCCAGTACGGGTCGGAGCCCTCCGGGAGGATCGCCCGCCGGATGCGCGAGCCCTGCCCGTCCGCGCCGACCAAGAGGTCGAACTCCCCGGTCGATCCGTCGGAGAACCGCGCGACGACCTTGTGCTCGTCCTGCTCGAAGCCGTCCACGCTCAGGCCGAACACCTGACGCACGTCGTCCTTGGTCGCGTCGGCGAGGATGCGCACCAGGTCACCGCGCATGATCTCGTACTCGGACGTCAGGGTCTGCCGGCCCCGGCCGGAGGTGTTGGCCATGATCGTCGCCCTCGCCCTGCCCCGGGAGTCCACGAAGGCGACCCCCGGCTCGTCCACGAGCTCGGCGCGGACCGCGTCGAGGAGCCCCATGCGCTCGATCGCCTCGATTCCCTGGCCCCGGAGGTCCACCTGCGCACCGGTGGCCCGTAGGGCAGGGAAGCGTTCCGCCACGGTCACCCGGTGGCCGCCCCGGGCGAGCCAGTAGGCCAGCGCCTGCCCCGCGATCCCCCCACCGGCGACGAGGACCCGCAGGGCCCGCGCTCCCGATCCCCGCTTCATGGCCGTCATGGATGTCACGGGCGTCGCCGTCATGGCCCACCTCAAAATCTATCGGTGAATGGTTCTTCGCCAGATTCATCTATCGGCGATAGATTGTCAACGTGACGAAGATGAACCGAGAGACCGTGGTCGCCGAAGCGCTCGGCCTGCTCGACGAAGTCGGGCTGGATGCCGTCAGTACCCGGCGGCTGGCGAAGCGCCTGGGCGTCGAGCAGCCCTCGCTCTACTGGCACTTCCGCACCAAGCGGGAGCTCCTCGACGCCATGGCGGCGGCAGCCATGGAGCCCCACGCGACGGCTCCGCTCCCCGTGGGCGGCGAAGACTGGCGGGCCTGGTTCCCGGACAACACGCGCAGCTTCCGGCGTGCCCTGCTGGCGCGCCGCGACGGCGCGCGGCTGCACGCCGGCAGCACCCCCGTGGGGGATCTCGACCGGATTCGCCACAAGATGGACTTCCTCACGGCTTCCGGCGTCCCGGAGCGCGACGCGCAGATGGCGATGCTGGCCGCGAGCCGCTTCACGGTCGGCAGCGTCCTGGAGGAGCAGGCGGACGGCGCGGACGGTGCGCCGGGTGCGGCCGGGGGGCTTCCGGCCGACGTGCCCCGGATCGGTCACGAGGCGGCCTTCGAGGCCGGGCTCGCCCTCATCCTCGACGGCCTGGCGCGGCGCGTGGGGGAGTAGCGGCGGCGTCCGGGTTCTGTGGCCGGCGTCGCGCTGCCGGGTGCTCCCGCCCCGGTGGCTCCATGACTTCGGTCACGGTCCTTCGGTGTCCGGAAGGCCCCGAAGTGCACCCTGGGGGTGGGGGTATTCCGTGGTGCGGGGCCTTCCTCGGCCGGACGCGGGCGGGCGGCGTGGCGCGCTTGACACCAAAATCGAACATCCATTCTCATGACATCCGGGCCCGGGTTTCCCGGGCTCGGCCGTGGAGTTATCCACAGGCCGGGAGGACGTCGAGGCCCATTGTCAGTGGCAGGGGTTAGCGTCTTTGACGTGAAGCGATCGACTCAAGCAAATCGGGTGGAACCCATGGCAGGTAACGACCGCGAGAAGGCGCTGGACGCCGCTCTCGCACAAATCGAGCGCCAATTCGGCAAGGGCGCGGTCATGCGCCTCGGCGAGCGGCCGAACGAGCCCATCGAGGTGATCCCCACCGGATCCACCGCGCTCGACGTGGCCCTCGGCGTCGGCGGTCTGCCGCGCGGCCGTGTGGTGGAGGTGTACGGCCCGGAGTCCTCCGGCAAGACGACCCTGACCCTGCACGCCGTGGCCAACGCGCAGCGGCTCGGCGGCCAGGTGGCGTTCATCGACGCCGAGCACGCGCTCGACCCGGAGTACGCCAAGAAGCTCGGCGTCGACATCGACAACCTGATCCTCTCCCAGCCGGACAACGGCGAGCAGGCGCTGGAAATCGTGGACATGCTGGTCCGCTCCGGTGCGCTCGACCTGATCGTCATCGACTCCGTGGCGGCCCTGGTGCCCCGTGCGGAGATCGAGGGCGAGATGGGTGACTCGCACGTGGGTCTCCAGGCCCGTCTGATGAGCCAGGCGCTCCGCAAGATCACCAGCGCGCTCAACCAGTCCAAGACCACCGCGATCTTCATCAACCAGCTCCGCGAGAAGATCGGCGTGATGTTCGGCTCGCCGGAGACCACGACCGGTGGCCGCGCGCTGAAGTTCTACGCCTCGGTCCGTCTGGACATCCGCCGCATCGAGACGCTCAAGGACGGCACCGACGCGGTCGGCAACCGCACCCGCGTCAAGGTCGTCAAGAACAAGGTCGCGCCGCCGTTCAAGCAGGCCGAGTTCGACATCCTCTACGGTCAGGGCATCAGCCGCGAGGGCGGTCTGATCGACATGGGCGTGGAGCACGGCTTCGTCCGCAAGGCCGGCGCCTGGTACACGTACGAGGGCGACCAGCTCGGCCAGGGCAAGGAGAACGCCCGCAACTTCCTCAAGGACAACCCCGATCTCGCCAACGAGATCGAGAAGAAGATCCTGGAGAAGCTCGGCGTCGGTGTCCGCCCGGAGAGCACCGACGCTCCGGCGGCCGGTACGGACGCGACGGACGCCGCGACCGCCGGGGCTGCCGACAGCACCACGAAGCCGGCGACCACGGCTGCGGCGGCCAAGGCCAAGGCCGCCAAGACCGCCGCGGCGGCCAAGAGCTAGTCCCGTGACACGGCGTACGGAGTGGTCTGAACCGACCCCCGGATTCGGTGTGGAGCCCTACCCGTGGCAGGCGGGCGGCTTCGCGGACGGACCGGAGAGCGGGCCGGAGCCGGACACCGAGGCGGAATTTCGTTCCGGAGCCCGTCGGGGGGCGGGCCCGGGGACGGGATTCGGCGGCGGTGCGGGATTCGGCGAGGGGGCGAGTCGACGCTCCCGTTCCAGGAGCAGCGGATCCCCTTCCTCGTCGAGGGCCGAGAAGGGGGAGCCGCGAGACCCGGTCGAGCAGGCGCGCGACATCTGTCTGCGCCTGCTCACCGGGACTCCGCGGACCCGCAAGCAGCTCGCGGACGCGCTGCGCAAGCGGGAGATCCCCGACGAGGCGGCCGAGGAGGTGCTGTCCCGCTTCGAGGACGTGGGTCTGATCGACGACGCGGCGTTCGCGGGCTCCTGGGTGGAGTCCCGGCACCACGGCCGAGGTCTGGCCCGCCGGGCGCTCGCACGCGAGCTCCGCACCAAGGGCGTCGACTCCGCGGTGATCGACGAAGCGATCGGGCAGCTCGACCCCGAGCGGGAAGAGGAGACCGCCCGCGAACTGGTCGAGCGCAAGCTCCGCTCCACGCGAGGGCTCGACCGGGACAAGCGCCTGCGCCGCCTCGCCGGAATGCTCGCCCGCAAGGGATACGGAGAGGGCATGGCCCTGCGCGTGGTGCGCCAGGCGCTGGAGGCCGAGGGGGAAGACACCGAGGGCCTGGACGAGCCGTTCTGACGTGCCCGCAGGGAAGGTCGTTCGTGGCTGTGGCTGTGGCTGTGGCTGTGGCTGTGGCTGTGGCTGTGGTCGGGCGGGGCCGGCCCCTGATCGGTCCACTGCCGCCCGGCGGCAGGCGGCTCCGGCGAGGGACCGGTGGCGGCGGGCCTCCGGTCGGCGACGGTCAGTGGCCGGCCAGAGAGGCGCGCCGGATGGTGGCGTCGATCAGGGCGAGAGCGTCGGCGGCCGTGCGGCCGGGGGCCCGGTTCCAGGGACCGATCAGATCGGTCCAGCCCTGCGAGCGCAGCTCGGTGATCATCCACGCCCCGGCCCGGTCCACGGTTTCGGCGGAGCCGTAACCGAGCCGGTGCGCCGTGAGCATCGCCCCGCACACGCAGCGGGCGCCGCGGGCGTTGCGCAGCCGGTACGGCGTGTTCTGCCAGCCCCACTCCGTCAGGATCTGCCGCGCGTACGCCAGGTGAACCGAGGGGCGTACATCGCTCCGGCCGACGCGCCGCCAGGAGTGGAGCCGGTCCGGCAGCATCGCGCCGAGCCGTCCGGGGAGGCGCCGCTCGGCGGGGAAAGCGGCGGGCAGGGCGCGCAGGGACTCCGCGACGAGGTGATCGACGGGCACGGAGAGCAGCCCGCGCCAGTGCTCGGGCGAGCGCGTCGGCAACGCCTCGGTGGGGCTGGTCCCGGGGCTGATCCGGGTGGGGTCGGTGCGGGCGGTGCGGGCGGTGCCGGCAGGCCGGAGCCGTACGGGCTCGGGGGCCGAGCGGTCCCAGCCGGTCACGATCCGCCGCCAGGTCTCCGATTCCTGCAGGCGGGACGCCTGGAGGTCGAGTTCGTCCGGGGTGAGGACGGGGGAGTCCAGGGAGTCCATGTCCATCAGCACGCCATCTCCGTACACATCGGCCTCGTGGTGCATGAGGCGAATGTCCGGCCTGCGCGGGGACCGCTCCACCGGGGAGCGGCCGTTCGGGTAGCTCCGGGAGAGGGTGTGCCTGCGAACGGGGGCCCGTGCGGAGCGGACCGTGATGCGGACCGAGCGTGGTGCGAGCCGACGAAGGCGCTGCCGGCCGGAGCGGACTGCCGCTCTCAGGCGGACGGGACCACGTTCCAGACCGCCGGCAGCTCGCCGTCGCAGAAGACACGGACGAAGTGGTCTTCGCGGACGATGTTGTGCTCCTGGCAGCCGGGGCAGCGACGGAGCACCACCTCGTGGGTGAAGCCGTCCGGCCGGGCGAGCCCCGCACGGTCCAGGGCCCGTGCGACGGCGGGCCAGGAGCTGACATCGGGGCAGTAGCCGGTCGACTGGTTGCTGATGTCGTCCACGGCCCACCCGTCCGTATCACGAGTGAAGCCGATCTCGCCCGCGCCGAGCACGGCCTCCCCGCCGGCGCAGGCCACGTGTTCGCTGCGGCGCGGGGCCAGTCGCAGGGTGCCGTCACCGCCGACGACGAAGGTGAACGGCTCCCGCAGCTCCGACGCCGGACACCGGGCCACCCAGTGGTCGAAATCGACGGCCGAGGCGATCGGGCAGCCGGAGCCGGGGGACGGGCCGCCGCCCGGCGGTACACCCCCGGCCGTACTACCTCCGGCCGTACCACCTCCGGCCGTACTACCTCCGGCCGTACCACCTCCGGCCGTACCACCTCCGGCCGTACCACCTCCGGCCGTACCACCTCCGGCCGTACCACCTCCAGCCAGGACCGCCGCCAACAGCCCGGGCGGTCCCACGTAGCGGTAGCTCCGTTCGGATGCGTTCACCATGACACCGTCACACCATGAGGCCGTCACACCATGAGGCCGTCATGAAGAGGAGGCCACCACCGGAAGCCCGGCGGCCCGCCATGCCTGGAAGCCGCCGGTCAGGTCGGTGGCCCGGGTCAGGCCCAGCCCGTGGAGCGAGGCCACGGCGAGACTGGAGGCGTACCCCTCGTTGCAGACGATCACGATCCGCAGGTCGTGGCTCACCGCCTGCTCCGCGCGGTGACTGCCCCACGGATCGAGCCGCCACTCCAGTTCGTTGCGTTCCACGACCAGCGCGCCGGGGATCAGACCGTCGCGCTCGCGCAGGGCGGCGTAACGGATGTCGACCAGCAGGGCGCCCTCCGCAGCCTCCACGGCGGCCCTTTCCGGGCCGATCCGCTCGTAGTTCTGCCTTACCCGTTCGAGGAACTCGTCGATTCCGACCGGTACGACCGGTACGACCGGTACGACCGGTACGACCGGTACGGAGGCGGAGTCGTCGGCCGCCGGGCTGATGGTGGGGCGCTCGCTCACTGCCAGTCCTCCGGAACCTCGGTCTGCTCCAGCCGGAGCACCGCTCCCGTTCGGCTGTAGCGGCGGATGCGGGGCAGCGGCGGGTAATAGGCGTGCACGGAGACCGCGTGCTCGGAGGTGGACTCGTTCAGCACCTCGTGCACGTGGTGGCGGCCGAACGCGCGGCCCTGACCTGCCGTCAACTCGCGGCTCCGGTCGAGGTCTTCGGTCAGTTCCAGTGTCTTCCACCCGTCGGTGGGCAGCCGGGCGGCCAGCGAGTGTTCCTTGAGGGCCCCGGAAGCGGTGAGGAACGCGCCGACCGAATCCGCGTGGTCGTGCCAGCCGGTGCCGGTGCCCGGTGGCCAGCCGATCAGCCAGGCCTCGCTGCCCGCGGGGCCATCCAGCCGCACCCAGGTGCGGCCCTCGGGATCGAGCGGCAGGGAGGCGATCAACTCGGCGTCGGCCGCGGTCCGGCGGGCGAAATCGAGCAGTTCCGCCACGGTCGGAGCGGACTGGGCGGCGACGCCGGACGGTACTGCCGCGGTCGGTGCGGCCTGGGTGGGCACGCCGTCGGTGGCAACGGGGCCGGCAGGTGCGAGCGGTGCGGAGGATGGCGTGGGCACGGAAGAAGCGGGGAGCACAGACACGATGACCGTCCTGAGAGTTCGCGTGAAGGCGCGCGCCGGTGCGAAGGCAGCACGGCGCGGCGGGGAAGGCGAGTCAGCAGGAAGGGCGACACACGCAGCCCGCGTAGCGGACGAGGTCCATATGGACCCTCCGCCACAGGCGTACGCAGGTGTCGTCGGTCATGTTCTGGAGTACACCACGCGTGTCCACGCGGGTCAATTGAGCGTGGCGGCCCTCTCGGGGCGCGCGGAAGCGCGCGGGGTCGAGTCGTCGTCCGCGCGGGAAGCGCCGGGCGCCCCGCCCCGCGCCGCGTCCGCCGCGTCGAAGAGTTCCGCCGGCCGCACCCCGGCGAACGCGGCCACCAGATGCCCGTCCGGCCTGATCAGCAGCACCGTGTGGGCTGCCGCCCCCGGATAGCTCTCCGTGACGAGGAGTTCGCTCTCCACCGGGAGGGCGTGCACGGCTTCCGCGAGACGGGGCATCACACCCGCCGTCATCCAGTGGCGTCGGTCCCAGACGCCCGTGCCCGGGGCGACCAGGACGACCAGGAACCGGCCGCGCCCCAGCCGGGCCCGCAGTCGCACGGATGTTCCGTCCGGAGCGGTCGCCCACGCTTCGGTGACCGGCGCACCGGGGGGCGTACCGACCGCGATGTGCGCCTGGGCGTGCTGTGGTGCGAGGGGGGAGTGCGCGTACGAAGGGGGCGCGCCGAGCGGGCCGTGGCCGAGATGCGCGTCGAAGAGCAGCGCGTCGTGCCCGCGTGCGCCGCCCGCCACCAAGGTCCGCAGGCCTCCGCCGCCGCGCAGTATCGGCAGCGACTGGTCGGCGGCGCGCAGCCGGGCGGCCACGGCGGCCCGGCGCTCGGCCTGGTAGCTGTCGAGCAGTAGTTCGGATGCTCCGTGGTGCCAGGCCCGGGCCAGTTTCCACGCCAGGTTCTCGGCGTCCCGCAGGCCCTCGTCCACGCCCTGGGTGCCCAGCGCGCCCAGAAGGTGGGCGGCGTCCCCGGCGAGGAACGCCCGCTTCACCCGCCAGCGCAGGGCGAGCCGGTGGTGGACCGTGTAGACGCCGGTGTCCAGCAGTTCGTACGGCGGGGTCTCCCCGCACCAGCCGGCCAGCGTCTCCCGGATGCGGGTGATCAGCGCTTCGGGGGTGACCAGTTCACCCCCCGGCGGGAGCAGCCAGTCGAGCCGCCAGACCCCGCCCGGCAGTGGACGTGCCGTCACCTCGGTGCCTACCGACCGCCACGGCGGCTGACGGTGCAGCACGGCCTCGCCGGGCCAGGGAAGTTCGACCCGCAGGGCGGCGACGGCGTGGCGCTCCACGGCGGTCCGGCCGGGGAACCTGATGTCCAGGAGCTTGCGCACGGTGGACCGGGCGCCGTCGCATCCGACCAGGTGACTCCCGCGCCACCAGGTCGCGTCGGGGCCCTTGGTGTGCACGGTGACCCCGGAGGCGTCCTGCTCCAGGGTGTCGATCCGGCTGAGCGGCACGAGCCTGATCAGATCGTGCGCGGCCACGGCGGCCCGCAGGCCCCGGGTGAGTGCGTGCTGCGGCAGATGGACGGGCGCGGCCGGCGATCCGCTTCCCGGGCCCTCACCGAGCCGCACCTCTCGTACCAGTTGGTTCCGGCGGAGGGAACGCCAGCCGGACCAGCTCAGCGACGCGCGGTCGGGAGTGGCGCAGCCGAGCCGCATGACCAGGCCGGCGGTGTCCTCGCGCAGCACCACTGTGCGGGCGGGGCGCGGCTCGTCCTTGCCGAGCCCCTCGTCGAGGAGCACGGACGGCACGCCGTGCGCCGCCAGGGCGAGGGCGAGCGTCAGACCGACGGGTCCGGCGCCGACGACGATCACCGGGTCCACGGCGCACACCCTCCGGCTCGAACGGTCATGCGGAACCTGGCAGTCGAGGCGGTCGGAGAGTCGATCCACAGGCCACGTTCCAGCGGGAGCCGTACGAGGAGCGGAATGCGCAGATCCGGGCGCTCGGGCAGATGCACGTCGCCGAGCCGCAGGGCCCAGGGCTCTCCGGACACGGCGCGGTGGGCGTGCCAGACGGGGCTGTCCCAGCCGGCGCAGGGGGCGGGGAGCGCGGGCTCCACCACCTCGGACTCGGCCACCAGCTGTGCGAGGTCCCGGTCGAGCGCCTCCTGGGCGCGGCCGACCAGCTCGTCGTGTTTCACCCGGGCCGCCTCGCGCGCGGTGTCTCCCGCCCCGCCGATGCGGTTGCGCGGATCGGAGAGGGCGCGGTCGAGTTCCTCCTCCAGCCGCGCCTGGGCGAAGGCGACGGCGCCCCGGTAGGCGGCGGCGCTCCGGGCCAGGTCCTCGAACATGCCCCAGACCTGGTTGTAGAGCCGCTCGTCCAGGGAGTGCCCGGCGGCGTCCCCGGCCACCGGCGCGGCGGGGCCGGAGGGGGCGGATCGCGCGTCCGGGGTGGACGACGGGGTCGGGCCCGAGGGCACGGTCGGGGCAGCCGGGCCCGACGGCGCGGTCGGGGCGGTCCGGCGGCGCGGGTGGGCGTAGTCGATCCGGCCGCCGGGCGGCACCACCACAGCGTCCGCCACGTCTTCGGCCCCGGCCACCGCTCCGCCTGGTATCGCAGGGGGTCCCGGCGGGGCCGGAACGAGCGGTCCGGCCGCCGCCTCCAGGATCGTGGCGGCCAGCTCCGTCGCCCCGCTCAGCCCTTGGTCGGCGAGCATGCCCGCGAGCCCGGAGGAGTAGCCCTGGCCGACGGCGCGTACCTTCCAGGCGCCTGCGCGGCGGTAGAACTCCAGAGCGCCGACGGCGGACTCGGCATCCAGCCCGGTGAGGGTGAAGTCGGCGATGGCGGTGCCCTCGGGCCCGGTGACGGACACGAAGGGGGCGGCCACCGCGCCGAAGCCGGTGGGTGCGCCGGGCGTCCCGGGCAGAGCCAGCAGCACGGTGACGCGGTGCACCTCCCCGGGCAGCGCGTCGAGGTCGAGGCCGAGCCGGTGTTCACAGGCGGCCTGCCGGGGCACTTCGACGCCGGGCAGCCCGGGCTCCCCCGGGTGGGCGACCCATGCGGCTCCCCGTACGGTGCCCTGCTCGTCGGCGAGGGTGGCCCCGGCCACGACGGGCGAGCCCACCGACACCCGGACCTCCAGACGGGTCGAGGGCAACGGGTGGTTCTGCCCCCGGACGAGTTCGGCCGTCATGTGCCCTGTCCCCTTGCTGCGTGACCGTGGCGGTGCGTGAGCGCGTGATGGGTGCGTCCCGCCGGGGTCCGTCCCGGGGTACGCGCGACTCCCGGCGGCAGAAGCCTCCGGGAGTCGCGTGGGCCTGTGAAGGCCCTGGGGGTCCGTACGGTCCCGCCGGGGCCGGTCCCGCCCCGCGCGCGGCGGGAGGGCACGGGCGGCGGGTGGCCCGTCAGAGGTGCGGCAGGATCGCCGGCATCAGGTCCTGGAAGGTGCGGCCGTTGGCCGGGTTGCCGAGGGCGGTCATCTGCCAGCCGCTGCCGGAACGGTGCACCTTCGCCATGATCTGGGCGGTGTACTGGCCGCCGCCGTCGAGGGTGTAACGGGCCAGCTCCTGGCCGTTGGTCTCGTCGACGATGCGGCAGAAGGCGTTCTGTACTTCCTGGAACGTCTGCCCGGTGAAGCTGTTCACCGTGAAGACGATCTGGTCGATGTGGACCGGCACCCTCGCCAGGTCCACCAGGATCGCCTCGTCGTCGCCGCCCGATCCGGCGCCGCCCACGAGGTTGTCACCGGTGTGCTTGACCGAGCCGTCGTCGCTGACGAGGTGGCGGAAGAACACCACGTCGACCGGCTGCTTGTCGGCGAACAGGACCGCCGAGGCGTCCAGGTCGATCTCCCGGGTCCGCGATCCGAAGAGGCCGCGGCGCGGTGCCGCCTGCCATCCGAGCCCCATCCGCACCGCGGTCAGGGTTCCCCCGTCCTGCTTCTGCAGACTGATCGCCTGACCCTTGGTCATGTTGACCGTCACGCGCTGTCCCCTCTCCGCGTCGCTCCACGTCGTGCTCCGCAACCGTCCGTGTGCGGTTTCCCCCGACCCTACGCATCACGCCCGTGCCGGACGCCGATCCGGTGCGTTCTGTGTCGTTCTTGCAACACAGAAGGGGCCCCGGAGTCATCACGGCGCACACGCTCCCCGCGCGTCAGGCGATCCCCGCCTCCTTCATCTGCCGTAGCTCCTTCTTCAGCTCACCCACCTCGTCGCGCAGGCGTGCGGCGACCTCGAACTGGAGGTCGGCGGCGGCGGCCCGCATCCGCTCGGTCATCTCCTCGATGATCCCGGAGAGCTCCTCGGCAGGCCGGTCGCTGGTCACCGCACCCCTGGCACGGGCCTTCCCGGCGTCCGCCTTGGCCTCCCCCGCCGCCTTGCCCGCCTTCCCGCCGAGCGCCGGCACCGGGGCCTTGGCGCCCTTGGTCTGCCGGTAGCCGGTCCCGAGGAGCTGCTCGGTGTCGACCTCCTCGCGGGCGATGGAGGCGACGATGTCGTTGATCTTCTTGCGCAGCGGCTGCGGGTCGATGCCGCGCTCGGTGTTGTAGGCGATCTGCTTCTCGCGGCGCCGGTTGGTCTCGTCGATGGCCCGCGCCATGGCGGGCGTGACCTTGTCCGCGTACATGTGGACCTGGCCGGAGACGTTACGCGCCGCGCGTCCGATGGTCTGGATGAGCGAGGTCGCGGAGCGCAGGAACCCCTGCTTGTCGGCGTCGAGGATCGCGACCAGCGAGACCTCGGGCAGGTCGAGACCCTCGCGCAGGAGGTTGATGCCGACCAGTACGTCGTACTCGCCGGAGCGCAGTTCACGCAGCAGCTCGATGCGGCGCAGGGTGTCGACGTCGCTGTGGAGGTATCTGACCTGGATGCCGAGTTCGAGGAAGTAGTCGGTGAGGTCCTCGGACATCTTCTTGGTGAGCGTGGTGACGAGGACCCGCTCGTCGCGTTCGGTGCGGACACGGATCTCGTGGACGAGGTCGTCGATCTGGCCCTCGGTGGGCTTGACGACGATCTCCGGGTCGACCAGTCCGGTCGGGCGGATGATCTGTTCGACGAAGCCGTCGCCGCGCGAGAGCTCGTAGTTTCCCGGAGTGGCGGAGAGGTAGACGGTCTGACCGATCCGCTCCTGGAACTCCTCCCACTTCAGGGGGCGGTTGTCCAGGGCGGACGGCAGCCGGAACCCGTGGTCGACGAGGGTCCGCTTGCGGGAGGCGTCGCCCTCGTACATCGCGCCGATCTGCGGCACGGTGACGTGGGACTCGTCGAGCACCAGCAGGAAGTCCTCGGGGAAGTAGTCGAGGAGGGTGTTCGGGGCGGTGCCGGGCGAGCGGCCGTCGAAGTGCATCGAGTAGTTCTCCACGCCGGAGCAGGTGCCGATCTGGCGGAGCATCTCGATGTCGTAGGTGGTGCGCATGCGCAGGCGCTGGGCCTCCAGCATCTTGCCCTGCTTCTCCATGGAAGCCAGCCGCTCCTCCAGCTCCTGCTCGATGCCGGTGATCGCCTTCTCCATGCGCTCGGGACCGGCGACGTAGTGGGTCGCGGGGAAGACGTGCAGCGAGGTGTCCTCGCTGATCACCTCGCCGGTGAGCGGGTGGAGGGTGGAGAGCGCCTCGATCTCGTCGCCGAACATCTCGATGCGGACGGCGAGCTCCTCGTAGACCGGGAAGATCTCGATGGTGTCGCCGCGCACCCGGAAGGTGCCGCGGGTGAAGGCGAGGTCGTTGCGGGTGTACTGGATCTCGACGAACCGGCGGAGCAGCTGGTCACGGTCCACCTCGTCGCCGACCTTGAGCTGGATCATGCGGTCGACGTACTCCTGCGGGGTACCGAGGCCGTAGATGCAGGAGACGGACGCGACGACGACGACGTCCCGCCGGGTGAGCAGGGAGTTCGTCGCGGAGTGGCGCAGCCGCTCGACCTCCTCGTTGATCGAGGAGTCCTTCTCGATGTAGGTGTCCGACTGCGGGACGTACGCCTCGGGCTGGTAGTAGTCGTAGTACGAGACGAAGTACTCGACCGCGTTGTTGGGCAGCAGTTCGCGGAACTCGTTGGCCAGCTGGGCCGCCAGCGTCTTGTTGGGCGCCATGACGAGGGTCGGCCGCTGGAGCTTCTCGATCATCCAGGCGGTGGTCGCCGATTTACCGGTGCCGGTCGCGCCGAGCAGGACGACATCCTTCTCACCTGCTCGAATGCGCTTGTCGAGCTCGGCGATGGCCGTCGGCTGGTCGCCGCTGGGCTGGTAGGGACTGACGACCTCGAAAGGCGCCACCGAACGTTCGATCTTCGAAACGGGCCGCATGCATCAACCGTACGACCCGACACTGACAACGGCGGCCGGTCTGGCGCGTGTTCGCCGCAGGTGTCCTCTTCCACCTCTCCATCGCCGTGATGATGGGACTGTGGAGCTTCGCCCTGGCCATGATCGG
>NZ_JBSFVR010000080.1:0-25801 GCF_053592415.1 Streptomyces sp. NPDC002690
TAACGATCACGTCACCCGGACGGCCGCTTTTGCAGTGGCCGGAAACGCTTGTCCGCTTTTTCCTGTGGTCTGCCCTCACTGAGCGGTGGTGGTACGCAACCCGAGACGCTCCTTCTGATGCCTGTGGAGGATCTGCAGCATCGTGTCGAACTCGGTGTCACTCATCTTCTGGATGAGGTGCGCCGCCGCGAAGGATCCGTCGTCATAGGGGAACTGCCGCGTGACCCTCACCTTGAGCATGTCGCCCGAGGCGGAATCGCCGGCAGGATGGTCGGCGGGCAGAGGGTCGGGAACGCTCTCCCCCGGGGCCTCCTGCGTCGGATCGTCGTCGCTCGCCCCCTCCCCCGCCTCGGCCCCCGTGCCACGAGAGGAACTCCGCGTCTCAGACATCGGAGTGTCGGTCGGAGGAACCGCAGTCGGCTGCTGAACAGGCACCACCGAGTCCGTGCCCTCTGACTTCGTCAGATCATGCGAGTCCGGGAGACTGACCGTCTCCTTGCGATGCTCCGGTTCGCGGTGGTTGACTGCCGCGCTCTGCGGTTTCTGCGCATCCACTTCGGTCCGAGGCGGAACAACCACCCTTTCCGCGCTCGCGGACGGGGCCGCGAGCGGTACCAACGGGGTACGCCGCGCGGCTTCTTTGCGCGCCCGTTCAGCCTTGAGCTCTGCGAGAGCGGCTTGCTGGCTTTCCTGCGGTGCTTTTGCGACCGAGCGCAGAAGCTCTACGGGTTCTTCCCCCACAACCGCTTGGAGCTCAGGACTCAGGTTCAGCAGGGCGAGTCGCTGCGACACCCACCCCTGCGACTTGCGCAGCCGCTTGGCGAGCTTGACCTGAGAACCGTGCAGAGCGAGCAGCCGTTGGAGAGCACGTGCTTCGTCCAAGGGGTCCAGATCGCTGCGATGAATGTTGGCGACGAGGGCCGACTCGAGGATCGCATCCCCGTCACTTCCCTGGTCGTCGTCGACCATCACATTGAGCTGGCCCAAGCCTGCCTCACGGGCTGCTGCCAGCCGACTACTGCCGTCGACGACAACATGGGTGGTGTCGGGTTCGAGATCGTCGGCGCGAGAAGGATTGGCCTTCACATAGGCGTCACGGTTCATGACCGTGATGGCTTGCTTCTGGCCGTGTTCCTTGAGGCTGCCCGCGAGTTCGGTGAGGTCTCCGAGCGTGGTCCGGGGGTTCTCCGGGTTGAGGCTGATGCGGTTGACCGGAAGACGAGCAGGAGGAGCCACTCCGTCGGTCGGCACCCCGGTGGCTGCTCCGATGGCGGTACGGCGGGCACTCACCGGTCGGGCACCTCCTCCGAAACGCCCGTTCCCCAGCTGATCGGCCTTGCTCATGAGATCTCCCGAGCCAGTGCGCGCATGGCAATCGCCTGCTGAGACGCGGGGGCGTAACTCAGCAAGGGCTGCTTCATGCGGACTGCTTCCTTCTGTTCCTTGAGGTCGTTGATGAGGCCGACGACCTTCGGATCCTTTATGTCGATCCACCCCTGCAGGGACGACGTGGCGATGTATCCGCGTCGGCCGTCGTAGAGGTTGACGACGATGCCCAGATAGTCGATGGCAAGGGCCAGGTCGTTGCTGAGATCCTCTATCTGGTTGGTCAGCAGGTCATAGGCGTCGGCGGAACTGTCCTCGGCCTGGACGACGATCAGCGCTCCGGACTGACCAGGTCCTTCCGCCTCACGCCGACGCCCGTAGTAGGCGGCAGCGTCCATGCTCAGGCCGAGGCTGGGCGGACAGTCGATGATGATGACGTCGTAGTCGGCTTCGAGCGGCATCAAGGCCCGCTCCAGGGCCGCCTCACGAGCACGCACTGCGGACAGGCGGACGTCCAGGAGGAAGGCATCATGGCAGGCCGGCAACAGGTGCAGCCGCCCTGCGAAGTGGTCTTCGTCGACAGAGACGATCAGATCGCGAAGTTCGCCCTTCGGGTCGCCTGCCATGTGGTTGGTGAGACTGTCCCCGTTCATCGGCAGGGGAGCCGCGCCCAGTTGGTTGGTGAGGTGGCACTGAGGGTCGAAGTCGACCATGAGGACACGGAGTCCGTGCCCCGGAAGCTTCTCCACGTCGAGCGGGTCACTGAGGTTCTCCGCCGCAGTGTTCTGTGTGTCTTCCTCCCGGAGGGCGGTGGCGAGGGCCTTGGCGACACGTACCGGGAACAGCAGGTTGGGATCTTCCGACAGCGCCTCCCCCACCCCTGCGGTGATGGCGGTCTTGCCCACTCCCCCCTTCTGGTTGCAGACGACAATCCGACGGGTGATCTCGGGACGCTGGACATCAGGCGTCGGGTTGATGTCGAGCCAGAGCTGCACCGATTGGGCGAGACCCTGGATCAGGGAGACCCTCCGGTCTTCAGAGATCCGGCGGAACTCCTCCCACTGCCCCGGCGGCAGGAAGGTGGAGAAGGACTCCGCCCCACCCGTGTCGACGGAGGAAGCAGCAGAGGCGAGGTCGCACCAGGCAGCGATGCCCTGCTCCACTGCCGTCTGGATGTCGATTCCGAGTTGGGCGGTTCTGACCTTGAGGCTCTGACGGAGCCATCCCGGCAGTTTTGAGACGATTTTGGCCCGGTCGCTCGGGGAGGCTGGAGTACTCATGGCGCTACCTTACTAACGCTTTAGATCATCTTCTGCACCGACACGTTAGTTGTTGCTTCTGAGTGCTTGCTGAGGCTCCCTCACCTATTACGGCGTAATAGGTCACTGGGGTTCACATCTCCTTGCGGAGCAGCAATTTCGGCCTGCCCGTCGGCCCCGCGTACCTCGTTGACGACTGACCCGTCTCGCTGATGGTGAGCCGAGCCCAGTCGTTCTGAAGCATGGTCGACCGGCTCAGTCCACTCGGCCATGAGCTGAGACGTCTCGCTCTTCTGGCCCTCCGGTCCGACCGTTTCCCACCATCGAAATCGATGGGCACGCGGGTCGGGCGGAGTGGGGTGGGGTGGCTGACGGACGCGGAACGAGTCCTGGGCTGAGCGGGGCCACCCTGATGCGGCTGGACTTCGCCCCGGATGTGGTGGCGCCTGCCTCGCAGCCTTTCCGGCTGTCGTAGCGGTGCAGCGGACAGGGCCGCCGGATCAACCGCACGCCGGACCACTTCGTACGCTGCCGAGACGGCAAGACCACGGTGCGGGACCTGCGTCCGGTCGATGGAGCCGATCCCGAGGACGCCGAAGTTCGCAGCCGCAGCCGTGGCTTGCGGCCGTGTCGACTGGGGATACGGGCGTGTCAGGGTGCTGGAGCCAGCGCCCTGACACGCCCTGAAGGTGATCCCTCGGCGCAGGGTCGTCGAGCGGGCCTTCGGCTGGCCCTCCTTCTCAGAAATCCAGGTTGGCCGTGCTGACCGGCATCACTCCAAGGACAAGGTTCTCCATGGCCTCGGGCATACGGCCGAACCGGGCCAGCCAACTGGCCACGACGTACAGTTCACCTTGCTCGTCCAGTCCGAGGAACGCGTGCCCGTGGTCAAGTTCGCCCAGAGGGAAGAGGCTGCGGCGAATCTCCTCGCCCCACTCGCCGAAGCGGTCGTCCTCGCCCAGCGCAAGCAGCGGGTCGAGTTCGAACGCCTCCCGCGCTCTGGTGATCCCGGAACCACTACCGCCGACCGTCAGGCCGCCGAACTCGCGCAGGAAATCCTCGGCAGCGGCGTGAATGCGAAAGCCATCCGCTTCCAGCCTCTCCCGCCACACTGTCGTGTCGATGCTTCGCCCGGGATACCAGCCCGCACCACGCAGCACTGCGTCCGTCTCAGCCGACCAGACATGCTGTTCCTCAGCCTGCGCTGCTTGCCGCTCACGGATCAGGCGGGATGCGAACGCGATCGCCTCAACAGGGTCGTCCGTCTCGAAGGCGACACGCTCTCCCCGATCCGAACGACCCACTACCGAATATGTGCGCGGGCCGGCAAACATCGCTGGAAGCGGCTCATGGCCCCCCTCCTCCCAGCTGTCTGATGCCGACAGGCTGAGCTGCCGCATCGAGATCCACGGATACATCGCACTCAGCAACGGCTCACGCCTTGCTGCCTGAAGCAACAGCCACAGGGATGGCGAGGACTGCTCGTCCGCAGCCGATGGAGGACGGTTCGCCTCCAGGATCTCTGCCCATGCCTCCGTGTGACCGCGCCGTTTCTCGTCTTCAGATCCCATGCCCCGACGATGTGGCACTTTCGCCGGCCCGGTCAACAACGAAGGCTCCCGGGCCACCACCGCGCAGAGTCCGTGATCGCTTGGCTGAAGGAGGATCGTGCCGCTGCCTCAGTCACCCTGGGCCAGGGCTGGTCACCGCATACCTGCGGACCACCTCACCGAGGCAGGACCAAGGGTCCCTCGCCTATTACGGCGTAATAGGTCACCAGGTGCACGCGCCAGGCCGAAGCAGCAGATTCCGCCTGAGCGTCGGCCCCGCGTATCCTGACGACTCTCCTGATGAGCCCTGCAGTGGAGTTCTTGACGGGCCTCGTGCCAACCCGATCGCGCGGGTAGTTCTCCGCTCGGACCATCAAAGTTGGTGTCGCCATCAGACATCGCAACCTCCCTGAAGGGGCCGACAGTCGCGAACCGTCTGCACAGCCTGCTGATCCGGGCCCATCCGCCGCAGGAAGCGGGTACAGGGCTCCACGTCAGATCACCATGAACCCTGGCCGGGCCAGCCGGCCGGTTCTCAGCGACCTCGCCGCACACGGGGCAGTCCCGTTCATCGATCGCACCCATCACGACCGGATGACCGCAGAAGTCTCACGGCCGCCTGCGCTCGACTACAACTCCCGAACAGCCCCGTCTTGGCTCATGACTACCCCTGTCACCCAACCACCTCGACCACCTCGACCAAAACATTGGGATCGCGCCAGACCTGAAGCACGGTCACTTCGGGCAGGCACGTCCCCCGCAGTGGGGACCGCCGAATCCTAGGTGCTCTCGCTCACTCTGCGACAGGCTGGGATCGCCTGCCAGTCCCTCGTCGTAGTCCCCTGGACGGAAGAGGGTTCGCTGCTGGTCACCAACGAACCGACCCGTAAGACACCAGGGGGAGCCCGTCTGCCTCGGCGCATGTCCCGCGTGAGTCGATGGTGTCTACACCCGCACCTATTACGGCGTAATAGGTGCGCCATGTTCGGGCTCGTCATCCGTGCTACCGCCCATCGCCTGGAGAGCACCGCCCGGTCTCTCGTCCGACTGATCCCGAACGCGGGTGTCGTCGGACCGTCGCGCCGAGATAATCGATCGTGAACCAGGGCACGGTCATTTCCACGCCCACCGAGGTCGGTCTCGGGGGCATCGCAGAAGTGCGATCTTTCAGGTCCTGGGGCCAAGGGCTTTTCGTTTGGATCACGCCGGGCTCGCGTGCCGGGTGCCGCACCTCGCGGCGTTGTCGTCGGTCGCCGACGCTCCGCGTCCACTCCCCCTCCCCCTCCGCCTTGCGACGCACGGCACCCGACCCCTCTCTCTCGACCCGGCTTGATCCAGACGAAAGGCGCCAGCGGCGCAGAGGTGATCCCTGCGAACGACCCACTCCAGGGTCCGCATTGCGGACTGGGTGGGGGACCGGGTTGGAGGAGACGTACCTCGTTCCGGATGCGAAAGGTCGTGGCAGGGGGGCCGCGAGATGCCGACGGATGCGCAGGTTGAAGGCGCCGCGCCCGGGGGCTTGGTCCGCCGGCAGGACCCATACGATCTCGGCCGGCTCCCCTCGTGGGCGTGGGAGTGACCTCGGTCGGAGCACAGCAGATGTGGGGGAGTTTCAGCTTGTGGGTCAGCGTGGCCGTCTCGTCGAGGACAGAGGATCAGTTCCTCGCCGTGGAACCTGCCCGCACAGAGCTCCCGTACCAGACGGTGCAGCACCGAGTCGGCGCCGCGTCGACCTGGGGCATCGCGCCCTTGCCCACCGCTCGGCTCCCCCGGTGCCGGCCCGGTTCCGGAGCGGCTTCCGGCGGGGCCCGCTGCGGACGAACGGTGACCGGCGTTTCAACGGCCGTTGAGCTGCCCAGGTGGGTGGCGTTGGAGGGCCAGGCTGGTGGCCATCAGAAAGCCAGGCGTGTGGCCAGCGGTGTTCCCGGGGGTGGGTTCAGTTCAAGGGGACCACTCCCTTCCCGGCGAGGGCCTCGGCGAGGCGGTGCAAGTCGCCGGAGGTGCTCACGAGGTGAGCGTGGTGCATGAGGCGGTCGGTGCTCCCGCCCGCGAGGGTTTTCGGCATGATCGTGTCGAAGCCCGAGGGGTGAATGTTGCTGGTCACCGCGATGGAGCGACGCTCGTAGGCGGCATCGATGATCCGGTAGAACGCCTCGGCGGCGTCCTCGCCGACCGGCAGGAGGCCGATGTCGTCGATGACGATCAAATCGGCCCGGCAGATCCGGGCGACGGTGCGAACGGTGGACCCGTCGACCTTCGATTTGCCGATCGCGGCGCTCAGCGTCTCCAGAGTGAACCAGGAGACCCGCAGGTCCTTCTCGATCGCGGCCTGGGCGAGCCCCCCGGTGAAGTGGCTCTTGCCCGTCCCGGAGGGGCCGGCGATCACCAGGTTCTCGGCGCGTCCGATCCATTCCAGGGTGATCAGAGAGTTCTGGGTGGGTTCGGGGATGGGATGGTGGAGTCCTCGGCCCGCCAGGAGCCCAGAGTTTTGCCGGTGGGGAAGTTCGCCGAGTGGCGGCGAAGCCGCCGGGTGGCCGCGTCCCGGCCGCTGACCTCCTCGGCTATCAGCAGCCGCAGAACCTCCGCGGGGTCCCAGCGCTGGGCGCGGACGGTGGCCAGGACGTCCGGGGCCGCCCTGCGCATAAAGGGCAGGCGCATGCGGCGCATGAGCTTGTCGAGCTCCTCGGGCAGGGCTGGGGCCTGGGGAAGGCCATGGATGCAAATTCCTTCGTCGTTCGGGGACGGCGTAGATAGGCTCGACGAGTGATCGACATGCAGGTGCGTGGTGACAATGGTGATGTCCTGGCCCGGGCCGAGGGCGGGCTGCAGTGGACTTCGGCTTTCGGCGATCTGAACCCGGGGCTGTTCCCGATGCTCTGGGGCCTGATCCCCTACGGAGATGCGGTCTTCAACCATCGGCAGGTGTCGCTGCTGCGGGTGGAACTCGACCTGCTCCCGGCCGCATGCGGTGGTGAATGGGTCGGGCAGGCCCGCGAGTTGTGCCAGGTCGTCGAGCAGGGGTCACACCGGTATCTGTGGTTCGTCGGCGACTGACCGCGGGGTCGTGCGCCAACATTCTGGGAGTTGTCGCCTACTGCCCCAGGGCCTGCCAGCCGATGATTCCGTTCTGGACGGAGTGGGCTTCGTCCGCGCGGACGACCTCTCCGGCAGGCTTGCTGTCCGCGATGTGCCCCAGGATCGAGAGCAGGTCGTCGTCGGCGAAGCGTCCGGCCGTGGCCGCGAGCCCCAGAGCCTGGTCGACTCTGTCGTTGCCCAGGACGGTGGCCAGCCCGACCGCGCGGGCCATCTTGGCGCGGATACGGACCGCGTCGGCGGGCCCGGCCTCCTTGAGCCACCGGCCGGCTCCCGGGCCGATGCCCACGAATGCGATTTCTGCTTCCGAGCGCGGTTGCAGCCTCGGCTGGTGGATACTGCGGCCGTCGGGGTGGTCGGGGTAGTGCGCGTCGATGATCTGCGGAACACCCGGGGTCGAAAGCTGGTGGCGCCAGATTCCCGACAGGTCACCAGAGTTGGTGCGGGCGGTGATGGAGGGTTCTTCGCCGACCACCCGGCGCCACACCCTCACTCCGGTATAACCGGGCGGGGTCGAGTAGCGCACCGAGTTGAAGCTGATCGTGCGGTCCGAGCCGACGAGTCGTTCCTCGCCGAGCGCGAGTGCCAGCGGCTCGACGGGAAGGACGTGCAGCGTAGTGCGTTCGATGTTCGCGATGCGGACCGTGGCCTCCGCGCCGCCCTTCGATTCAGGGTCGTAGGGCACGCAGCTGACCACCTGGCAGCCGTAGTGCCGGCCGGCGGCGACCATCTGCGGATGCCGCACCGGGATCCCGGCGATGTGCTCGACGGTCACCGTCTTCGCTTTGTCGGTCAGGACGTAGGTCGGGGCCCCGCCGATCCGCCTGAGCGCGGTGTCCAGGCAGGCCACCAGCGTGCCCAACATGTATTCCCAGACCGGGATCACGACCCGGAACCGCGACCACGACAGCCATGCGCAGAACAGCCAGGTCCGCCGGCCGCCGATCCGCGGGCCCTCGCCCCAGTCGAACTGCAGCCACCGGCCCGGCTCGGGAATCCACGGCCGGTACGTCCGGCGCTTGCCCGCCTTCCACGCCGTCTTCGCCGCGTTCACCGCTCGCCTCGTCGAACGCTCACTGCCCCGATAGCCCATCTTCAACAGCTTCTCGTGGACCATGTCAGCACGGATCGTCGCTTTCGACTGCTCGACCCACTCCTCGACGTTTTCCAGGAACGCATCGATCATCTTCGGTCGCGGCTCTCGCTCATAAGGATTGCGCCCGCCAGGACGGGGAGGTCTCTTCAGATAAGGAAGCGATCAGGAACACCGCAGTTCAGACGGCCATACACCTGGAATTCCGGTGGCCATCAGCATTGGACTCAACTGGCCGCGCACCTGGACTTTGCCACGGCCGCCGTCACTGATCCAGGCCCATCCGCCGCAGGAAGCGGGTACAGGGCTCCACGTCAGATCACCATGAACCCTGGCCAGGCCAGTCGGCCGGTTCTCAGCAACCTCGCCGCACACGGGGCAGTCCCGTTCATCGATCGCACCCATCACGACCGGATGACCACGGAGGTCGCACGGCCGCATGCGCTCGACTACAACTCCCGAACAGCCCCGTCTTGGCTCATGACAACCCCTGCCACCCGACCACCTCGACCAAAACATTGGGATCGCGCCAGACCTGAAGCGCGGTCACTTCGGGCAGGCACGTCCCCCGCAGTGGGGACGGCCGAATCCGAGGTGCTCTCGCTCACTCTGCGACAGGCTGGGATCGCCTGCCAGTCCCCCGTCATAGTCCCCTGGAAGGAAGAGGGCTCGCCGCCGGTCAGCAACGAACCGACCCGTAAGACACCAGGGGCAATCCCCTCTGCCTCGGCGCCATGTTCCGCGTGAGTCGACCGTGTCTGCACCCGCACCTATTACGGCGTAATAGGTGCGCCATGTTCGGGCTCGTCATCCGTGCTACCGCCCATCGCCTGGAGAGCACCGCCCGGTCTCCCGTCCGACTGATCCCCGAAGTCCCTCCGCCGTGTCAAAGGACGCTTCTTCCTCCCAGCGGGCGGACGACTGAGGTGCCCGAGGTGGAGGACCTTGTTCCAGATGCGAAAGGCCGTGGCAGGGGGGACGGGCCGCGAGATGCCGACGGATGCGCAGGTTGGAGGCGTCGCGCCCGGCGGCTTCCTCCGTCGGCAAGACCGATACCATCTCGGCCGGCTCCCCTCGTGGGGCGTGGGGATGGCCTCGGTCGGAGCACAGCAGATGTGGGGGAGTTTCAGCTTGCGGGTCAGCGTGGCCGTCTCGTCGAGGACAGAGGATCAGTTCCTCGCCGTGGAACCTGCCCGGACAGAGCTCCCGTACCAGACGGTGCAGCACCGAGTCGGCGCCGCGTTGACCTGGGGCATCGCGCCCTTGCCCACCGCTCGGCTCCCCCGGTGCCGGCCCGGTTCCGGAGCGGCTTCCGGCGGGGCCCGCTGCGGACGAACGGTGACCGGCGACGGAGTGCTGTTCCGTGGCAGACCTGAGATTGACCTGTGCGCTCGGGGACACGGTCATCCAGTTCGATCTGACGGACGACCTGTGCCGAACCGGCTTCGAGTCGAGCGGGGTGGGCACCGTGCGGGCGATGCCCGTCATCTGCAGGGCTCCGTTCTTCATCCTTGGGGGAGTGCGGTTGCTCGGAGGGCTGGTTCACCCACAGCCATGACGTGCTTGAGAGCTGCGTGGCGCGCAGAAGACGGACGAGTTGCCCCAGGCACGGTCAGCCACATGCTGCCGCGTGGACCTGCGCTTCGCGGTCGGTGACTCGTCGGTGGGGGAGTGGAGGATTCAGAGTGCAGGCTCCGCAGAACACCAATGGTGGCCGACGGCCCGGGTGACCGAGGAGCGGCTGCGTCGTCCAGGCGCTGAACGGAGACCCCGAAGTCCACCGCGCTCTGGTCGGCCCCACTCGTTGTCATCGCGTCCACCCGCCCCTGGAGCTATTACGGCGTAATAGCTCCAGGGGTCGGCAGCGCCCTCCGTGTTCCACCGGCTGCCGATCAGCGGTGGCACGGTCCGGCCCGACAGACAGGAGTTTCGCTTCGCCTACGCGTGACGGGCAGGTACGGTCCGTCGGCCCTCACGCAGGAGCCCGCGATACTCCGGGTGGAGCGGTGGCGTTCAGTGTTGGTGAACAGGTCTGCGATGGTGATGTGCCATCACGACCGACGGGGCGTAGGGAAACATTCGACAATGCCGGTCATGGCAGATCGCAGTCCGGTGCTCCAGACCATCACCTCAGCCGCGCGAGACTGCCTGAAACCGCTCGGCCTGACCCAGCGCGGACGGTCACGGCTGTGGATTGATGATCACGGATGGTGGCTCGGGGTTGTGGAGTTCACCCCGCCGCGGATTGCCGGCAGCGGTCCGTACGTCGGTGCAGCCGTTGGACGGCGCGGTAGATCATCCCGAGCAGGCGCTGGACCGGGCGTCGGCTATGACCGGTGGCCAGCAGCCCCTGGACGGCGGCGTGCTCGGCGCGAGTTCGGCCGGTGAACCGGATGTCCGGTAGGCCATGGCGCCCCCTTCTCGTCCAGTGCCGCAACCTTCTCCGTGCCGGCTCGGCGAAAGAGGCGCGGAGACACGAGCGGTAGCGGGAAACACACCGCTCGGCCGCTTCGCCGAGGTTGCGCCACAGGTGGAACCGGTCAGCGACTTGGACCGCGGGGATCCCTATCTCTCTGGTCAAGCTGCCTGGGCGCCTGCGGGAGCCTCGGCAACAGCGTCAGTCGTCCGTGGCGCAGGAGCAATGCTCAGGACTTGTGGATCGGTTCCGGGAAAGCACGCGGCGGGCGTACCTTCCCGGATGATCCTGTGATGGTCATCGAGTAGGCCCGCGTTCGCAGCGCGGGGCGGAAAGGCACACTGTGCTCAGCGCAGTGAAAGCCGACCGTTTGACGGAGTCCGGTTCCCTGATGGACGAGATCGTCCGCGAGGGCGCCCCGCGGATGCCCGCCGCCGCGCTGGAGGCGGAAGGGACCGCCGCGTCGATGAGGCCACCGGCGAGCGCAGGCGGTTCTTCTCGAAGTCCTGGCCCCGTGGTGCCGCAAGTCGCCCAAGGTGAGCGAGGCGCTGCCGCTGCTTTACCTCCACGCCCCGTCGTCGGGGACTTCGTGCCGGCCCTTGAGCAGTTCCTCGGCTCGGCCGCCGGGCTGTCGCCAGCCACGGTCACCCGGCTGACGAAGCAGTGGGGCGACGACCACATGGCGTTCCGGGCCCGGGACCTGTCGGACGGCGGTTTCGTCTACGTCTGGGCCGACGGCCTACACCCCAAGGAGGTCTGCCTCGGCCAGGCCCACTCATGTGTGCTGGTCCTGCTCTGGGGCGACCGCACGGGACCAAGGAGCTGATCGCGCTCGCGGAGGGGCTGCGTGAGTCGACCAAGTCGTGGGCAGACCTGCCGCGGGACTGCCGGCGACACGGCATGCGCGACCCCGAACTCGTTGTCGGCGATGGTGCGGTTGGGCCGTGGCGGGCCCTCGCAGAGGTGTTCCCCGCAGCCCACCCGCAGGGGTGCTGGGTTCACAATCCGCAACGTCACGAATGCCTTGCCCGAAGTCCGACCAGCCCGGCGCGACCAAGGCGAAGAAGGAGATCTGCAACGCCGAGGCCCGCGCCCGCGCTGCGAAGACGGTCAAGGCATTCCTCCGCACCTACGGCGCCAGGTGGCCGAAGGCGGACGCGAAGATCACCGACGACGCCGAGGAACTCTTGGCGTTCCACGGCTTCCCGACCGAGCACTGGATCCACCTGCGGACCACGAACCCGATCGAGTCGACGTTCTCCACCGTCAAGCTGCGGACCAAGGCCACCCGTGACCCCGACAGCCCGGCCGCGGCCCAGGGGACTGTCTCCTTGAACTGTCCGTGAGATCGTCGTGCTCGTGATCGAGTCCTGGGTGATCAATGACGACAGCTCTGGGCCTGTGTCGTCCGAGACGGTGCTGGATGCCCTCCAAACGAAGATCGACAGCGGGCAGCTTGAGACGTGGCTGGCCAGTTCGTCCGGACGGATGCTGGCTTTCGTGACGAATACCCAGCGCGCCATGGTGATGCTGCTCGAAGAAGAGGGCGACCCCGGCGAGCATGCTGTGGACCCCGGAGCTGAGGGGTTGAGCGGCGGGTTCGCTCTCTCCAATGGGCAGGACGACGAGTATCCGGACGAGGACACCATCCCCATCCACAAGGCGTTCCGGCTCGTGGAGCACATCGTTGGCACGGGCTCTTGGCCTGCGGACGCGCGTTGGGTGGTCGATCGCTGAGCGGGCTACCACCGAGCCCAAATCAGGATGGCAGCGAGGTGCGGTGCGGCCCGGTAGGCCATCGCGAGCTTGTCCGTTCGCATGGCCAGGCCGCGCCACTGCTTGAGCCGGTTGATGCATCGCTCGACCGTGTTGCGCTCCTTGTATGCCTCGGCGTCGAAGGCTGGTGGTCGGCCGCCGGCACTGCCCCGCCACAGCCGGTGGCCGACTTGGTCGGACGGCAGGCCCGGGACCACTTCGCGTCCGCAGCCGTTCCTGTCCCCGAGGCGGTCGCCAGGGGAGTCGTGCGCCTGACCGACGAGCGCCGCCTCGACGTCCCCGTTGTACTTGTCTGTCCCGAGTTCACCCCCACCCAGGCCGAGGAGTGGATCGCCGCCGGTGAGAGTCCTGAGCTCGCCCGCGTTACTCACCTTGAGTACGTGGACCTCGACTCGGGCCACTGGCCGATGGCCACCCGCCCCCGCGAACTCGCTCGAGTCCTGGCAAAGGCTGCCAACTCCTAGCGGCGCCGGGTTGGCTGGTCAGGCCGAGGTCGGTAGTGGTCTCCCGCCCCAGCGGAGGCCCTTCTCGCTGCGGATGCGGGCACGCTCCTTGCGTTCGGCGGCCAGGACGCCGCGGTGGCGGGCGTTGACGTTACGCCATCTCAGGTAGGCGTGCAGAGCCCGGGTCTGCGCTGTGTGGTTGAGCAGGCCCAGAAACCGATGTCGCTGGTGATCACGGCTGCGCAGCGCGGAGATTCCCCGCAGTTCCAGGTCGTCCTGGGCCGCATCCGGGTGCCCCGGCTCGGCCCGGGACGGCCGCGCACCCGGCCGGACAAGGTCCGCGCCGACAAGGCGTACGGCTCCCGCGCGAATCGCGCCTACCTGCGCAAACGCAAGATCTGCTGCACGATCCCGGAGAAGCGCGACCAGATCGCCAAACGCAAGAAGCGCGGCTCCCGCGGTGGCCGGCCGCCGAAGTTCGACAAGGACGACTACAAGGAGCGGCACGCGGTGGAGTGTGGGATCAATCGCCTCAAGCGTCACCGCGCGGTCGCCACGAGATACGACAAGCTCGCCGTCCGCTATGAGGCGACCGTACTGGTCGCGGCCATCAACGAGTGGCTCTGATAGGACCGTCGGCCCTCATGCCGGAACGGCGCCGGGCATGATGGACACCATGACCACGCCGAGCGCCGACTGGATCACTGTCACCGCCTACGAGAACCTGCCGGGCTGCCTCCGGCCCATGGCGGCCGTTCGCGCTTGACTGCGTGATCGGGGTATCGACTGGATGCCCTTCCACCAGACTGAGGTCTGTTGGGATCTGGCCTGTGGTGTCGGTGCCGACGGTCGGTGGCACGGCTGGTTCGACGTCCACATCAACGCCGACGCTCTGCGACGCCATGGACTGCACCCCGACCAGCCGACCGCCCGGGTCGCAGCCTCCTCTCCGCCCGGCTGGTGGCATGCTGCAGCCGAGCGTCACGCTCGTTGGTGATCCACTTCCGAAACAGGCCCTAGCTGACCACCGACCTGCTGCTCAACGGTCGCCCGCGATCAGCGGGAGCCGACCCAGAAGACCGGTCATACCAGTCCTCGTTGCCCGGAGCCGTGAAGGGCATCGGCAGGGCGGTTCCACAGACGACCCCGCAGTCATACGCCCGCATCACTTCCCAGAAATTCTCCAAGTGTTCATGCAGCCCTCGCTTCATCGCTCGCCCGGGCAGGGTCCGCAGCCTGCAGAACCCAGAGCAGTGCGTCCATTTCGCGGCGTACCTCGCCGAAGCGGCTGCAGCGCGCCAACGTGAACGAGGCCTGCTCGGACACAGAGGGGACTCACCAATGCTGAGCGGACAGGCAGCCAGAGCCACCAGGGTGTGCACGGGCGAGAGAGACCTGTCGTCCGCTGAAGGACACACCGCAGATCTTCCGGTCACAGTCGCGTCAGACCCCTGGAGCTGGAGACCTTGATCAAAGGTATCCCAAAAAAACAACACGCACGGAGTCGCTGCGCGGAGACGGAACATGTCACCGCAGTCAGAAATGTATCAAGACTGCCACGAGAAACGTTGCAACCATCTCAGCCCTGGTCCCAGCTGGTTCGGCACCTGCGTTCCCTGCGTTCTGGCGTCCCTGCAGCCACGGAAGGTCCCTTGCGCGTCAGGCCACCCGATCCCCGAACAGGGCCTGGAGCCGGCGCCCAGGGACCGTTGCGCCTTCGGTCCCTGCATCGTGCGCCCTTGCATTTGCGCAGGTCAGAGCATTCTTACCACGCACGGAAGGGACTGGAGGGACCGAAGAACGCCATTATGACGCAGTCATGGAGAGAGGTATTCGTGTACGCGCGCATGTACCTCCCTATTTCTGTACGGCTCATAATGGTGAAGTTCAGTCCCTCCAGTCCCTCACAGTGAAGGCCAATGGCCTCTGACCTGCGGATATGCTGCTTTCCAGTACCGGGACCCAACGGATGTCCGGCCCCTTCGCTCCGGTCCCTGGACCCTTGCACGCCTCCGCCTCTGCCGAAGACAGGTCTTTCGGGGTCCGACCCACGGCCCCTGTGCCGATCAGTCCCTCCGGCCCCCTAGGGTGTGAGAGGTTGCCCTATGGAGGGACCCAAGGGACCCATTCAACCGAAGGAAAACCAGACACTGGCCGGATCGGCCGACATTCTTCGACGTGAGCCGTACACTCTCTTCACACAGAGTCCCTTCGGTCCCTGACGAGGACACACCTTCGCCGTCAGGTGTGTGAAGTGATGACCGGGCAGACGGAAGTGACAAGGACGATTCCCGTGCCACGCCATGGTGAGAATCACGAGAGAGCAGCGAGTGTCCTCCCTGGGCCGCCGCTCGCCGTTGCACGCTGGTGTGCTGCCCGGGGATGGCCGGTCCACCCTCTCGCTGCCGGCCGGAAGACTCCTGTGCGCAACTGCCCGGCCTGCACGGGCTCCAGACACGATCCGGCGAGATGTCCCTGTCTTCCCGCAGGACGTCCCTGTCACGGCTTCCATGCCGCCACGACCGATCCCGCTCTCGTCGACCGATGGTGGGCCGGTGCCAGGTCACTCGGAGTGGGAGTGGCCTGCGGTCCGGCGGATCTCGTCGTCATCGACATCGATGCACACCAGGCCCCCGTCCCCGACCGAGGACGCCTCCTGCCGGGTATTCCAATTCCGCAAGGCGTGAAGCTGGACGGTCTGGCGTCGGGTTTCGACACCCTTGCTCTGCTGGCGGCATACCGACGAGAAACCTCCCCGGCTCAGGACGACAGCACACTGCGCGTACGCACCCCCTCGGGTGGCCTCCATGTCTGGTACCTGAACCCGGAACCGTCCACTCGGTACAGGTGTTCGACAGGCTCTGCCCGGCACACAGCTCTCGCCTGGCAGGTCGATGTCCGCGCTGACGGCGGCTACATCGTCGCTCCCGGGACCCGCACCGCGCAGGGCACCTATCGCGCCGAGGGCCCGGCCCGACGGCCGGCTGCGCTACCGGAATGGCTGCGCAGCGAACTGAGCCGTACGGGACATGTCGTAGAGCCGCCGAAGCCCGCACCCGTGTCTCTGCCCGCCCGGATTCCGCGCACCGTCTCCCGCTCCTCCGCCCGGCCCCGGGCGGCCTCGGCCGAGCACCTCCTGGGGCCGCTGATCGAGGTGGTCGCCCAATGCTCGGCCGCTCCGGAGGGCACCGGCTTCTCGGAGAAGCTCAACAGGGCCGCCTACACCGCCGGTGGACTGGTCGGAGGGGGTCACCTCGACCACGACACCGTTCGCGACCGTCTCGTCCGGGTGGCCTGTCATGCCCGCCCACGGCAGCAGCCCCGGAACGAAAAAATCGTCGACGACGCCCTTGCCGTAGGGTCCGTTCGCCCTCTCCATCTCGAAGGACGTCCATGAGCAGCAGCGCCGAAGGCTCGCCGCTTTTCGACCCCCACGCCGCGGCTCAGCAGATGCTCGACCTGGAGTCTGCCGCGCTGGAGGAGGGCCCGAACCGTGTTCCGGTCCAGGGCTCCGCCGGCGTGCCCGGGAGACAGTCCGCGGGCGCCACCTTCTCGCCGGCGCCGATGCTCCCTCCTTCGCTTTCCGACCGGGGCAACGCACGTCTCTTCGTAGGGCAGTACAGCGACCAGTTCCGTCATGTGGAGGGCCTGGGGTGGTTCGCCTGGGACGGGTACCGCTGGAAGCGCGGGGGAGGGGAGAAGGCGGCGCTGTGGGCTGCCGGGGAGATGGCCGAGGACTTGCCGGTGTCGGACCCGCGCGGAGTGTTCAGTGACCGGGAGTTGGTGCACCACAGGCGGCGCACGTTGTCCACGACGGGGCTGAAGGCGCTGCTGACCCAGGCGAAGGCGTCGCCGGACATCTCCGTGGATCCCGACAGGCTCGACGGGGACCCGTACGCGCTGTGCACGCCGGTGGGCGTGGTCGATCTCCGCAGTGGGCAGCTGCGCAAGCCCGACCCGACCCGTGACTTCCACTCCCGCGCCACCACGGTCGCTCCTCAGGACATGGAGACGCCTCGCTGGCACCGCTTCCTCACCGACACCTTCGGTGGCGACGACGAGGGCCGGGAGATGATCGACTTCCTCCATCTGATGCTCGGCTACTCGATCACGGGTGACGTGGGAGCTCAGGTTCTGCCGTTTCTGCACGGTGAGGGGAAGAACGGCAAGTCCGTACTGCTCGACATCATGATCCAGATCCTCGGGGACTACGCCGACGCGGCGCCGCCAGGGTTCCTGATGGACCGTGGAGCCTTCTCGGAGCACTCCACCGAACTGACCGAGCTGCACGGCCGCCGCCTGATCGTGTGCAGCGAGCTGAAGCCGAACGACAAATTCGACGAAGCCCGCGTCCGGCTCCTGACCGGCGGCGACAAGATCAAGGCCCGTCGGATGAGGCAGGACTATTTCTCGTTCACTCCCACCCACCACCTGTGGCTGCTGGGCAACCACCGTCCCGAAGTCTCCACCGGTGGCTTCGCGTTCTGGCGGCGCATCCGTCTGCTTCCCTTCACCCGGACGGTTCCGGCGCACCGCAGGATCGACAACCTCGCCTTCGAACTGGTGCGGGACGAGGGGCCGGGAATCCTTCACTGGCTCGTCGAAGGCGCGCAGCGTTACCTCCGTACGCGCGACCCCCTGGAGGGCCCCGACAGGGTCCGCATGGCCACGACGGCCTACGCCACCACCGAGGACCACATCGGCCGTTTCCTGGCCGAGTGCTGCACGCGCGACGCGGAGTCCGGCAAGGACCTCAGAGCCGAACAGGGCCTGCTCTACTCGGAGTACAGCTCGTGGTGCCACGCAGGTGAGGGGATCCGCCCGGCCACGCCGCGGGCGTTCGCCAACCGCGCCCGTCAGGAGGTGGGTGTCGCCTCACCGAACGACATGATCAAGTCGAATGGCCGGAAATACTATCCGGGTATCGCGCTGCTGTCGCACTCGTGATGTCCTGTGTCCGCTTCTGGCTTCACCGGACGACCTACACCGTTGTCGCCGGGTGCGCTCTACGATGGTGAACAGGCCCCCGTGCGGTGGCCCCTGCGGAGCGGGGCGCCACGCAGCGTCGAGCGGCCCTGAGCAAGACGGACCGACGCCCCGCCATGTCCTGTGCCGGGGAACACGCCGATGAAGGAGAGGCTGCAGCCATGAGTTCGCTGTTGACCGAGAGCGACCTCATCCACGAGGCCGAGGTGGTATGGCTGGAGAATCTCGAAGGGCTGGACTACGTCCGCCAGGCACTGGACAAGACCAGGCGGCGCAACACCAAGCCACCCTACGCACGCGACGGACGCATGGTGGGATACGCCTTGCTGGACGAGGACGCGTCACCCGATCCCGACAGCGGCCTCTACAAGCGCCGGGTGTTCTTCCTGCTGCCCCACGACCGTGACAGCCTTCCGGACGGCCTGTACCGCGAGGGCGCCCCGGGGGAGGCGGTCGACCCCCGGACCGTCGCACCGAGGAAGCGGGGCGCCAAGACTCCTAGGTCCCAGTCGTCCGTCGCCGTCGCCACGTCGGCCTCCTGAGGCCCGCCTCCGCATGGGCTGTGCGGACTGTGCGGAGGTGTCCGCCCCCGCTTTCGGCCACCCGCTCCGGAAGGGGCCGGACAGCATCGCTTCACCAGGACGAAGGCGAGTTCTCACGGGGCTCCGTGCGCGTCGCCCCGGACCGGGGCGACGCGCACGAGGAGCACCGGACGTGCTACGCCCGAGTGCTGTGCGGCACCGCGGTGCCGAGGACGAAGTCGCGCACCGCGTCCGCGAAGAGTCGCGGTTCCTCGACGTGCCCCATGTGACCGCTGTTCTCCAGGACCAGCAGCCGTGAGTCGGGGATCAGCTCGTCCAGTTCGACACCCCAGCGCATCCCGCAGATCACATCGTGCCGTCCCACGACCACCAGAGCGGGAACCGTCAGACCCTTGAGTGCGACCCGGTCGTCGATGACGTCGGGGTTGCCGTCCTCGTCCAGACCCGAGATGTACGTGGCCCGGACCGCGTCCCGGAACGCCGAGAACCGCTCCTCGTCACCCCAGTAGTCCGCGAAGTAGGACGGCAGCACCCCCTTGGCAACCGCCTCGGTCTGCGCGTCGTCCGACATACCGGACATCGCGCCGAACGCGGCCAGCACTCCGGCCAGTCCCGGCTGGTCCGCGTGCTTCGCGGCGAACGCCTCCACCATCCGCGCCGCCTCAGCCCCGTGCTCGGCGCCGGTGACGGGGGCGCCCTCGTACAGCACGATCCCCGCCAGCTGCCGGGGGCGGCGAGCGGCGTGATGGGCGGTCACGAACGCGCCGTGCGAGTGTCCCAGCAGGTGGACCGAGGGAACCCCGAGCCTGTTGATGAGGATCTCCAGGAAGCTGCTGTACCGCTCCCTGGTGTAACCGTGCGGGTGCGAGGGGAGGCGGCTGTCAGCCGCGGTGCCGATGGGCTCGACGTACACCATGGTCAGGTGCTCCTCGAGGCCGGGCATACGCATGTACGCCCAGTCGATGCCCGGCCCGCCGGAGTGGGCCACACAGACCGGGCCGCTGCCGTACACGTGGTAGCGCTGGACGAGACCGCCCAGCCGATAGGTGTGGGTGCCGGGTGAGAGCGGGTCGGTGTCGGGTGCGGAGTCAACGCTCGGCGTGATCGAGGTGTTCACGGGGACCTCCATGCGGTGGACGGGTATGTGACACCGACATGACTGGGGCAGGGGGCGGGAAGTTCGATCGACGTGGTGTGTTCTGGATCACTCGGCGGCGGCTGCCGCGGTGCCGGGGACTCAGGCCGCCGCTCGGGACGGTTCGGCCGGGCGGCGGGAGTGGTACAGGGAGATGCGGTCGAAGCGGCCACCGTCGAGGGACATGATCCACGCGACGGCCGGGGGACAGTGGTCCGGGTCGTCGGCCGGGTTGATCAGTTCCATCTCCCAGACGACCAGAGACCGGGCGGCCACGACGTGGACGGGACGCTGGCGTACGCCGGCCGAGAGATCGCCGTCCATGCCGGACAGCAGTAGATCGGCACCGCCCAGCCGCTGCCCACCCGCCAGCAGCGAGACCTCGCGGGAGTAGCGGTCCCGGACCACCTTCCCGAACTCACCGCGCTCGGCCGCCGCGAGCGTCTCGCGTGCCTCGTGCCAGCTCGCCTCGGTGCGGCGCCGCATGTCCGCGTGCGCCGCGGCCGCGGTGGCGGTGAGGGCCCGGGCCAGCACCGTGCGGGCCTGGCTCAATCGGCTGCGGACGGTGCCGACCGGCACCGCGCACGCCTCGGCGATCTGCTGATAGGAGGTGATCCCGGTCGAGAAGTACCGGAGCACGACCGGAAGGCGGAGCGCCGGGGACAGCGAGTCGACCGCCTCCCAGACCCAGTCCCGCAACGCGTGGGTCCCCAGCACCTGCTCGGGGCCCGCGTCGTCCCGCATCCGCGGTACGTCCGCGACCGGTTCCACTCGCCGGGATTCCCGCAGGAGGGTGCGGCAGGCGTTGCGGACGACCATGCGCAGCCAGGGGCCCACGGACTCCGGGTCCCGGACGTCCACGATCCGCCGGAGCGCGACCAGGGCGGCGTCCTGCAAGACGTCGTCCGCGTCCGGGCCGGGCCCCAGCAGGCTGAGCGCCACCGCCCGCATTCCTGGCCGGTGCCGCTCCAACAGCAGGGACAAGGCCGACACGTCCCCCGACTGCGCGGCGCGTGTCAGTGCCACGTCCTCCGCCAGCCCCATGTCCTCCGGTATCCCGCTCATCCCAGACCCTCCCAGCGAGACACCTATCTCATGGATGAGCCTAACGCTCCGTATGACAGGCATGTGTCGGGGCGACCACCGGGGGGACGACGAGCGGCGGGTCCGGCGCCGGGCGGGTGACCACGGGTCGGGGGTTGAGGAACATCGGAACGAAAACCGGCGCTAAGCTCTCCCCGCTCTCCGGAGCCCGTTGACCTGCGGTTCCGTGGTGGTTGAACCTTCGGAAGTCATGTTGATCAACTGCCTGGAGGTCCGGGGTGCCGGTCGAGTTTCTGACGGATGAGCAGGCCGCGGGGTACGCGCCGTTCCGAGGGACGCCGGCCCGCGCGGAGCTGGAGCTTTCTTCTTCTTGGACGACGCGGACCGGGAATTGGTGGAGTCGAAGCGGCGCTCGCACAACCGGCTGGGCTTCGCGGCCCAGCTGACGACGGTGCGCTACCTCGGGTGTTCCTGGACGACCCGACCGGCGTGCCGGTGGAGGTCGCGGACTACCTGGCCGAGCAGCTGGACATCGAGGACGCCTCAGTGCTGAAGGCGTACGGCGAGCGGGAGAACACCCCCTCGCTCGGCCTGCAGGCCGACGCCGCCGAGCACCTGGCCGCCCGGGTCGCGCTGCTGGACGGCACCTACCGGGAGGTCGCCGCCCGGCTCTCGCCGTTCGTGCGGCACCACGTCAACATGTTCGGCCGGTACAGCTTCCTGCTGCCCGAGATGCCGGGCGGGCTGCGGCCCCTGCGCGACCCTGATCGGGCCGAGTAGGAGCTGGCGTTTGTCTCTCCTTCGCGATGATGGAGCAATGAATGGCGTAGTGGGCACTGTCGGGCCGGTGACCGCAGTGTCGGCCCAGTTGACGAGCGTTGCCTTGGGTTCCCGTCGGCCCCGCCTGCGGAGCTCAGGGCGGGGCCACGGGCTCAGGCGCGACTATGGGAAGCTCGTTCAGTTCGATTCCGCATGTTGCCGATGGGAGCCAGTCCTGAAGACCTTTGAGGAACTGTCCACGACGCTTGTCTCCTCGGGGGTCACTCTGCTCGCCATCGAGCAAACGGTGACCTCCTGCCCGCCCGAGGCGGCTTGTGCAACGTCATGTGGCCCGTGGGACGGGCGCGTCGACATCGTTGTCGAATACGACAGTCCCAATCCTCTCCAGGAGGTCGACGACGCCTGGTTTGAGCTTGCATCGCGATTCGGGTTGTTCGGAGAGAGCGGGGAGTTCCTCCTCCTGGTCAATCTGCACGACGATCCATACGACAGTGACCTCTCCTGGGCACGTGTTCGGCTTCAGGAGAACTGGACCGTCGCCGGGTCCAACAGCGCCACCATCAACGGGCCCGCGAGAGACGGACTCGCCACGATGTCACCGTCTGGGGACGTCATCATCGTCGGGACGACCAACCAGGAGGACATGTCGGTCTTGGCGGTGCCGCGTCCTCACCGGGCTTCAGCGATTCGGAAGTTTGCCCAATTCATGCTCAGGGACGGCGAACTCACGGCGGATGAGGCCGAGAACGTCAAGAGGTGGCTTGCACGGGACTGACCCCCACGGAGGCTCAGCCCGCACGAGCTTCCAGTACCTGGTCCTATTGGCCGCTTCGGGGAACTACGTGCGCTCAAACCGCTCGCGGCCGCCCGGACACGCAGGCATTTGACCCGACCGGGCAGGGATGCGCTGCAACGGCTCAGCGTCGGCTGTCCCCGGGCGCGAGGAGGCTGGTGACCTCGGCGATGGCCTCGGCGGACGGCTTGAAGTACCGGCGGACGTTCTCCACCTTCTTGTGCCGGGACTTGGCCATCAGCATCAGCTCGGACGCGCCGCGCTCGCCGAGGTGGGTCAGGGAGGAGTGCCGGTACTCGTGCAGGTCCCAGCCGGTGCCCGGGCCGACCAGCGCGGTGTGCTGGTCGAGCAGCGCGGTGTGCTGGTCGAGCAGCGCGCGTGCCTGGCCGTAGGAGAGGCGGGCCAGGCCGGTGTCCGGGCAGACGTCCCGGGCGGAGAGCACCTTGCCGGGGCCGGGGCGGCGATGGGTGACGAACACCGGCCCACGGGTGCGGCCCTTGAGCAGGCGGGGCAACAGCCGGGCGGTGCCCGCGTCCCAGAACACCGTCTCCAGCACGTAGTCGGCGCGAGTCGCGCCGCGCCGGCGCACCTTCGGCTGGGCGCCCTTCGACTTCACCGGGCAGCGGCGCCCAGCCAGGTCCAGCTCCTCGATGTTGACGTCCAGGATCTCCTCCGAGCGGGCGCACGTCTCGTAGAGCATCCGCCACAGGGTCTTCTCCCGCAGATGGACGTCGCGGCGGGCGATCAGCCGGTCGATCTCCATCTTCGAGCGCACCGGGGTGTCGGAGTCCGGCGACGGCAACCGCTTCGCCCAGGCCGGCACCTTCGGCCCCTCGTAGCCCCGCTCGGCGCACCAGCTCGCCCAGGACAGCACCGCGCCCCGGCGGGCGTTCCAGGTGTTCACCGCCGAGCTGCCCCACAGCAGCTCCAGCACCTCGCCGATCTCGTCGTCTGCCACCGCGGCGAGCGGCCGGCCCTCGCCGACCCGCTCGGCGGTCTTCCCGACGGCGATGCCGTAGTTCCGCACCGTGTTCGGGTTGGCGAGCGAGTCGAGGAAGACGTCGGCCGCCGTCCGGACCGTCAGCGCCTTCCTGGTAGGCAGCAGCAGGACCGCGGGCACCGTCTCTCCCTTGCCACAGATAACGGGGTCGCTTCATGCGGAGCGCGGAAGACGTCCCCGCAGGTCGCACTCAGTGATACCGCAGGTAATAGGGCGTTATCTGTGGGAAGACTTCACCACTGCCCCGGCGCGCCGACGACCCGTCAGCCGCCCACCAGCAGCGATCGAGGCTTAGCGCCGGTTTTCGTTCCGATGTTCCTCAACCCACGGGTCGGCAGGGTGGTTCGGCGGACGGCTGAAGAGATCCTCGCGGGGAGTCCTGGACGCGCCGCAGGCACCCGGCCGGCGCGAGAGGAGCGGTCGCCCTCACACCGGGGAAGGGTATGAGGACGGCCGCTCCGTACCTGCGGCCGGGCCAGCCAGTGAACATCCCCGCCGCAGGAGCTCTCTCTGAGGCAACGGGGCTCCGCCCGGGGAGGGTTCACGAGTTCGACGAGAAGTTGTCCGCGGCGCGCGCCCCACCTTCCGACCGACGGGACCGGCCACCGGACCACGCCCGGCCGCACTCGACCGTGCAGGCCGGAGCGACCAGAGCGACTGACGTGGTCAAAGTGTCCGACGATGCCAAAGCGACCAAAGCGACCAAAGGTGCCAGAGTGACTGCCGCGACCGGAGTGCGGAGACCGGACCGGTGACGCAGCTCCTTCGGATGCCGTGGGCGGGGCGCAATCAGTCGGACCGCGCCTCCCGGCCACACAGCAGGCCCGCGGTGGCGAGCCCCCAGTCGACTCCGGCCAGCTCCTGGCCGGCGGGCACGAGCTGGTAGGTGTACTCCAGCCACTCCGCCAGCGGGGGTACGGGCAGCTCGAACAGGGCAGCCATGTCGCCGGACGCGAGCTTGAGCCACGCGGTCGGCCGCTCTTCCAGGTTCGACGGCCAGACCTGGACGTCGCCGAAGCCACTGATCGAGTACAGACCCTGCTGGAGAAGGTCCCGGCCGATGCGCCACAGGACCCGTGGTCCGTTCTCGACCAGCAGTTCCACGGACACGACCAAGGGGGACTCCGGATCGAACCGGAAGTCCGCCCGGAGCGTCTGCCGGGCGGAGACGGCCAACACACGCTCGATGTCCAGGCTGAGCCGGGAGCTGCGGTGCGGCGCCGCCGGGTCGGCCTGTACACCTGAATGGTTGCCGCTCATGACGGATGGTCCTCCCTGTGGCGGATGCTGACGTGATCCACTCTTGCCGCTGCGAGACCGTCGCTCATAGGTAACTTGACCGACTGCGATGACTTGCTTCGTGGCCTTCGTGGCCCTGCGAGGTCGCTATGTGGACCCATGTCCGTTTTGGTGTCCCCGGGCTGTGCTCCGGGCCTCTGGAGGCGGCCGGAGCCGCGCGCTTCCGCTGTCCGACATTCAGTCATTCGACTGTGGCCCCTGACCTCCGCCCGAAGCATCCTGAACGAGTCGCCCGCTGTTCGTGCCGGGCGGTCGCCATGCTCGGAGGATCCAGCCGTGAACCGTACTCCCGTCGTCTTCATCCATGGCACGTGGCTGCACGCGCTCTCATGGGAGTCGTGGGCGGAGCGTTTCGCCAGCAGAGGATTTCTCGCGCTCGCCCCCGGATGGCCCGGGGAAGCCGAGGTCGCCGGGGAGACCAGGGCCGCCGCGGGAGCGCTCGGCGGCATCGGTCTGGACATGCTGCTGGAGCATTACACCGCGATCGTGCGTTCGTTCGACATTCCGCCGGTGATCGTCGGCCACTCGGTCGGAGGCCTCATCGCCCAGCACCTCATCAGCGCCGACATCGGCCGGGCGGCGGTGGCCATCGCACCCGCTCCGGTCAACGGCATACCGCTGACCGGAGCCCGCCCCCGGCTGTGGACCCCCGGCCTGGAGGCACCGGCCGACGATGTGGTGCCCCTGTCACCGGAGCACTTCCACCGCTTCTTCGCGAACACCGTCACCGCCGAGGAGTCCGACCGGCTCTTCGAGCGGTACGTCGTCCCGGCACCGCGCCGGCTGCTCACCGACATCGGATGCCTGGGCACGGTCCGCGATCCGCGGGCCACGGCGGACACGGACAACACGCGACGTGGTCCGCTGTTGCTGATCTCCGGTCAGGAGGACCGGCTGGTCCCCGACGCCGTGACCCGCGCCGTCTACAAGCAGTACGGCGACAGCACGGCGGTGACCGACCTCAAGCAGTTCGCCGACCGCGCGCACTCACTGACCGTCGACAACGGATGGCGCTTCGTCGCGGACTACGTGCTCGCCTGGCTCGACGAGCACGGCATCCGCGCGATGCACGACGAACGCTGAGCCGCCCCGGCGCGCCGCCCGACGATCCCCGGGCGCCCCCGCCCCGCCGTGGCACCGGGTCACACCCGCTGCTCCCCGGTGATCTTGCCCAGTGCGTCGCGGAGGGCGGCGCGGGAGGTGATGCCGAGTTTGGGGAAGACGCGGTAGAGGTGGGAGCTGACGGTGCGGGGGGAGAGGTGCATG
>NZ_JBSFVR010000081.1:0-25725 GCF_053592415.1 Streptomyces sp. NPDC002690
CGGTGCTGCGCGGCGCGGCGGCGGGGGTGGCACCGGTGTGCCCCGCGGCCTTCGGGGAGGGGGTCGCGCTCATCGCCGCGCCGGCCGGGGTGGCCTTGTCGGCGGTGTCGTCGCCGCCGAAGGCGCCCACGGCGACCGCGGTGAGACCGAGCGCGACCACCACGGCGGTGCCGATCATCAGCAGCCGGCCGCTCGACCTGCCGCCGGACTCGCCGTCCGGCCGCACCCCGGTGACGAATGCCGACACGAAGCCGCTGCGGTCCTCCTGGGTCAGGCGGTCCGGCCCGCTCGCGGCGGACGCCGGGGAGGGGCTCGACCCGGCGGGCGGGGTCGCAGCCACCGAAGAGGGCTTGGCCGCCGAGGAGGAAGCCGCCGCCGGGTTGGACTTCGCCGCCGGGGAGGAAGCCGCCGCCGACTCGGACTTCGCCGCCGGGGAAGGGCCTGCATCCGGGGAGTTCGGCTGCTCGGGGGTCTCGGGGTCGGACAAGGAACTGCCTTCCTGGTGCGGGTCGCGCGAAAGTAGCCCGTACCCGACGGGCCGGGTAAGGACGTCCGGAAGAAGAAGATCCGAAGATCAGATGAGGAGACGATGAACATCGAACACCGCTCGCACAGGTGCGCGAGAAGTCCGGTTCAACTGTCTGGTGCACGCATATGCTGACCGCCGGTCTTGGTACATCACCGCTTGGGAACGCCGCCTGACGACGCGTCGGGGCGCACGGTTCCGCAGCGGTCCGCCGATGGAGGACGGCTGCGGCACCGCGACCGGCGCGGGTGGACACGGCGCGCGCCGGCCGGCGGACGGAGAGCGGAGCGACACACATGCGGATCGCCGTCATCGAACAGCGCAGCCTGGTGCGGCACGGCCTGGAGAGCGTCCTGTCGGGCATCGACGGGGCCGAACTCGTCCCGGCCCCCGACCACGCCGAAGGGTTCACCGACAGAGGACTCGGCGCCGACGTGATCCTCTACGGGCCGCCGCGCACCGGTACCGAGGAGTACGCGTCCGCCGCCGCGCCTCCCCCCGGCGTGCCCTGCCACCCGGCCTCGACCCGGGAGAGCGTCGGCCGACTCGCCGCGCACGGCCGGGTCCTGGTCGTCTGGGACGCGTACTCCACCCAGCCCCTGCTCCCGGTGGTCCGCGCGGGCGCGCTGGGATGCGTCACCGAACGCGTGGAGACCGACGAACTGCTGCGCGCGGTGAAGACGGTGCACGGCGGTGGGCTGCACGTATCGCCACCTCTCCTGTCCAGGCTCCAGGACGAACTCGCCTCGCCCGTACCGGAGGCGGAGCCCCGACCGCTGGCCCGGCGCGAGCTGGAGACCCTCCGGCTGCTGGTGGGCGGGCTCACCCACGGCCAGATCGGGCGCCGGCTCGGACTGACCGAGGCGACGGTCAGCACCTACGTGAAACGCATCCGGACCAAGCTGGACGTCGGCAACAAGGCCGACATGACGCGCCGGGCCATCGAACTGGGCCTGTTGACCGAGCCGTCCGGGACCGTGCCCGGTTCGCCCGCCGCCGCGCGGCCACGACCCACCGCCGGTGCCCTTGGCTGAGGGCCGCGCGCCAACCGAGGACCCGCGCCGCTCCCCCGTACGGCTCGAAGGCATCGTCGTCGTCCCGGCCGGATGGCGGTGCCGCCTCACAGGCGGTGGCCCAGCCCGGACAGCCGGCCGAAGACCCCGAAGGCGGCCACCGTCAGCGGGATGGCGAGCGCGCCGATCGCCGTACCGGCGCCCGCGAGCCAGGCCGGGCGGCCGGTACCGGCCGACTCCGGCCGCATCAGCCGCCGGAACCCGTACGCCACCAGCACGAAGGCCACCACCGCGACCGCCGCGACCCCGGCCGCCGGAGGCAGCCCGAGCCGTCCGGGAGCCGCCAGCAGCAGGACGAACGCGCCCACCGCCCCGGCGGCGCCCACCGGAACCACCTCGCTGACCGTGGCCGCCTGACCGGCCCGCAGCAGCAGCCCCAGCGCCAGCGTCGCGGCGATGGCGGGACCGTACGGGGAGTCCGCCGCCGCGAGCAGGGCCAGCGTGACGGCCAGGGTCAGCGACAGCAGCCCGGTCCACACCAGTAGCAGCCGCATGGCGACCCGTACGGCCGCCTCCAGCTCGACGCCCGAGGAGGGGAGTTCGCGTCCGGACCGCCGGTATCCGGTCGCCGCGGCCCGGGCGGCGGTGCCCGGCGCGAACAGCAGGAGCACGAAGGCCCACACGGCGACCAGGGCCGATCCCTGGTACCCGTCGACACCGGTCAGCGCCAGCACCACCACGGGGACCGCTCCGGCGAGAACCACCAGGAGAACACCGCAGGTGGCGGCGGACATCGCGGACCCGCAGGCCAGCGCCGCACCGATCAGCGCACCACAGGCGGCCCCGGCGACGGCGACACCGGAATCCACCTGGCCGCTCCCGGCCGTCAGCCCGTACCCCGCCACCCCGAGAGTGGGCACCGCGCACACGGCCAGTGCCGTCCGCACCCCGGCGGGCACCGCCCAGCGGCGTTCGAGCGCGATCCGGGCGAGCATCGGCAGCAACACCCCCGCCACCAGGGCCGCGCCGCCCAGCTCCGACCGGGAGAGCGCCTCCCCGGTGGCTCCGGTGCGAGGGCCGCCGTGCACGACGCGCGCGAGCAGCGTCCCGGCGACCAACCAGGCCAGACCGGACACCAGCAGGGTGACCGCCCGGGCCGGGGCGGTCCAACGGCGGTCGAGCAGCCGCTCGGACGCCTCGGTGACCTGCTCGGCCACGTCGCGTACCACCGGCTCGTCGTACTCACCGGCCAGCAGGTCGGCCAGGTGGAGCAGCTGCCCGTCCGTCACACCGGACTGGGCGAGGGAGCGGTCCGGCGCGAGCGGGGCGGCCTGCCCCGCACGCAACGTCCAGGCCGCGGGCATCAGTTCGTCGTCGCTCACGCCGCACAGCCCGGCGACCGAGTCGATCCAGTCGGTGATCGGGGCGCGGGCGGGGACGGCGAGATCCACCTGCCGGTGGTCGGCCACCACGGTGATCCGGCAGTGTTCGTCGGCCATGCTGGGGAGCCGGTTCCTCTCGGGTCGTGAAACTGCCTCCGCCCCGAACCCGGGGGAAGGCGTCGGCAACGGTCCGGACGGTGCTCGGGCCGTTGCCGACGGGCCGTCCGGTGACCGCACGCCGGACCGGCTCGCGGATCACCCGCGGCCGGGCGTGCCGGTCCTCCGGTTCAGCCGGTGGTGCGCCAGGTGGAAACGTTGGCCCACTCGGCTTCGGAGTAGTTCTGCCAGTTGACGTTCAGCGCCATGGAGATCCTGCCGAGCACCCCGTCCGGCCCGAAGAGGCCCTCCGCCGCGGTGTTCCACTCGCCTTGCAGGGTCTCGTAGTAGATCTTGGCCTCACCGGTCCAGGTGTCCGCGAGCGGCTGCAACTTCGTGATCAGCGCGGCCAGTTCCTCGGCGATGACCTCCGCGCGGGCGTTGATGTCCGCGCCCGCGCGCTCCAGGTCGCCGGCGACCAGGATCTTGCTGTCCTCGATACCCGCCACGGGGTCTCCGTCTTCTCGTCGGCCGCGCGGGTCAGCCCAGCCGGGCCGGGGGCAGTTCGTTCTCCATCTGCTGGAAGCTCTGGAGAGCCGCCGCCTCCGCGTCGTGATAGTTGATGTGGGTGTTGGTCAGGCCGTCGGCGATCTCGGTGAGCGCCTGGTGCAGCATCCGCGCGTACACGTCGTACTGGGCCATGTACGTCGTGAACGTCTCGTGGGCGATGCCCTGCCAGCTGCTCTCCAGGTTGACGATGTACGTCTTCAGGGAGTCGAGCTGCTGGCTGACCTCTTCGGCGGTGCCGCGGCAGGACGACGCGGCATCGGTCACCATCTGCAGAGTGACTGCGTAATCCTGCGTGGCCACGAGGCCGTCCTCCCGTCCGGGGCACGGAGCCGGCGACCGTGCCGGCTCCCGCCGGTCCGACGGGTCCGGCGCTCCGTCACCCTCCCAGCCCCCGCCCCCCACCGACAGTCCCCCGTTCGAGCCCCGGGGCCGTCACCCTTCGGGTGTCACCGGGACACGACGGAGACGCCCGGGGAGCGCTCCGCGGCGGTACGTGCCGGTGGCCGGGCTCCGGCGGCGGAGCCCGCCGGAGAGCGAACAAACCGCCCGCTCACGGACGAACCAATGCATTCGCCCCACGCATCTCTGAAGCCTCCGCGAGATGCACACAACTGCTGTTCACGGATCTGGACGACGTCCCATGTGAACATCCTGGCGAATTGCTAGTTTGATCGAAGGGCTGTCCCGTGATCCGTGGTGCACGGGTTCGCAGGCGCCGGATGCGACGCGCCGCACGGTGGGGAACATCCGCGTACCAGGTGGTGTGCGGAGGTTCCGACACCGCCGCGAGACGCGGTTCCGGGCGTCTCGCGACCCCCGCCATGACACGCCGGGCATCACCCAGAGCCGAGGCGCCCACCGGGCGCGACGGGACGGGGCACGACGGGGGAAGGGTTTTTCATGGCGTGGGACGAGTGGGAGCAGCTGAAGGCGGGCGCCGCCGACCGGCAGTCGACCGGAATGCGGTTGAACCAGTTGGACCCCGGGGACGGCAGCGGTTACGTGGGCCTGCCCGGGCAGACGGGTGACCTCAAGGTGGCTCAGGGCGACCTGGCGAAGATCGGCGGTCAGGCACATTCCCTCTACGACAACCTGTGGAGCAAGGCCAGGGTCGCCACTCCCAGCAGCGACACGGCCGCCGGCGATCTGAGCGGTCAGGGCTTCGCCCTGGGCGGCGGGCTCAAGCACGTGTCGAACCGGTGGGAAGAGCAGCTGAAGTCGCTCATGGACGCCTGCGCCCACATCTCCAACCACATGCAGGTCACCAAGAAGGTGCACACCGGGGACGAGAACTACATCCAGCGGCAGATGAGCAGCATCGACGCCCTGGACGCCGGGTTCGACGAGCGGGTCGGCGAACCGGGCAAGAAGAACCCGGCGTACGAACCGAAGAAGTAGCGGCGCGCGACCACAGACGTACAGGAGAAACGACACCTCATGGATCTCGACGCGCTCCGCTTCGCCAACTTCGCGACGCTCGACACGGCCGTCTCCGACTGGGACCAGCTCGTACGGCACCTGGCGGAGCTGAAGAAGCAGGCCGAGGACGGCCTGCACAAGGCCGCCAACTCGGCCGACTGGGCGGGTATGAACGCCACGGTCACCAAGGAGTTCATCGGCAAGACCGCCGGCGAGTTCGGCGATGCCCACACGCAGGCCACCACCATCCACAACATCCTCAGTGACACCCGGGACGAGCTGCGGCAGTTCAAGAAGGACCTTGAGGCCGCCATCACCCGCGGGCAGGCGAAGAACCTGACCGTCGTCAGCACCGACAAGGGCGGCTTCACCGTCACCATGAACATCCACCCGGACAGGGCGGCGATGGGCACCACCGTTCCGGAGCACACCGAGAGCGACGTCACCGCACTGCGCGACGAGGTGCAGGGGATACTCAACCGGGCTACCGAGAGCGACACCTCGGCGAGCACGGTGCTGAGCGCGATAGCCGACCAGGCCACGATGGGCTTCTCGGACGCCAGTTACAAGGATCGCGACTCCGCGGCGGACGCCGTCCAGGCCGCGGACGACCTCGCCAAGATCGCGGCGAAGAACCCCAAGGACCTCACGCCCGCAGAGTTCGACAAGATCAACGACGGTCTCGCGAAGTACAAGGACGACCCGCTGTTCGCCGAGCGGTTCGCCACCCGGCTCAAGCCGGAGCAGACCCTCAAGTTCTGGGCGGGCGTCACCGATCCCACCGTGAACCCTGAGTTGGTCCACGAGCGCGTCGACAAGCTCGACGACCTCCAGCGCAATCTCGGTCTGACGCTCGCCACCGCCACGCAGAGCGACTCCGCCGACATGACGACCTGGAAGGGCGACATGGTCCGGCTCGGCGAACAGCCCATCGGCCGGAACGGCGGCGGTCCCATGGGGTTCCAGGTCATGAGCAACCTGATGAGGACCGGCGACTACGACGACCAGTTCCTCAAGAGCTACGGCACCGCGCTCATGGAGACGGAACGCAAGCTCACCGGCAACGGAGAGCACCCCAACATGGCGTGGCAGAAGATGGGCTACGACCCCCTCCTCAACCGGATCGGCGAGGACAGCGGTTCCGACCCGCTGACCGGTTACCTCAAGGGCCTGTCCAACAGCCCGGACGCGGCGACCGACTTCTTCAACGAGGAGTACGTCTCCAAGGAGGACTCCCCCTTCGAGCGCGACACGGACGGCAACGGCAAGAACGGGAAGGTCCCGCTCTCCAACTTCCAGTACCTGTTCGAGGAGCGGGACTGGCCCCAGGAGAGCAACTTCCACGGCGACGAGGTCAACACCGGCCGCAACAACCTCGCCCTCGCCCTGGAGGCCGCCGCGACCGGTCACCCGGCGGGCGAACTGCCCACGGCGGACACCCCGGCGCACAACGACGGGCAGGCCAGGCTCTTCGAGTCGATCGTGGCTTCCGTCGCGGACGACAACGAGCGTCTCACGGGTCACAGTTACATGTCCGACAGCATCGGGCAGATCACCTCGGAGTACCTGCCGGACATCAACCGGGCCCTCACCGACGACGCGGACAAGGACACCGACAGGCTGTTCCCCGTCGCCGGCAGTTCGGCCACGCTCAACCATGGTGACGTGACCGCGCTGTTGGTTACGGTCGGTCAGAATCCCGAGGGTTACGCCGCCGTGGAGGTGGCCAACAAGGCGTACATGGCGAATCTCATGGACTACCACATGAACCCGGACCTTTCGGCCGACGCCCGCTACTCGAAGGACATGCAGTTCACCGTCGACCAGGTCGCCTTCGGGTCAGGCAATGTGTCCGGGGCACTGGCCATCGGCCGTCAGGAGGCCGTCGCCGGACCTGCCGCAGAAGCCGACGACGCCTTCGATCACTCCGTGGGGCAGTGGAAGAACGCCGTCTCCGGAGGCATCGGCACGGGTATCGGCGTCGGTACGTCGTTCATCGCCAGCCCGGTCGTCGGCGCGGTGGCCGGAGGTGCGGCCGGGACGGTGAGCAGCATGGTCCTCGAATCCCTCTTTCAGGACGCCGAAGGCCACGCCAAGGACAATGCCGGCCCGGCCATGGGCAAGTTGTGGGAAGGCGGCCTCGACAAGAACTCCGACTACACCGAGCAGGCTGTAGAAAGCGCCGCGAAGACGCACCATCGGGATGACTTGTTGGACGAAAGCGTCGACGAGAAGGCTCGCGCGTCGTCCCAACGCGGTTTCCGGGCCGCCGGCATAGATGCCATGGTCATGGCCCCACACTTGAGAACAGAAATCTGATTAACCGTCCGGGAAATGGCTGCGTCCGCCGAGTCGTCCCCTGTTCGAATCAAGAAAGGCTTCTCGCGTTGTCTGTCCGTGGAACTCTCCGGCGCCCCCACCGGCTCATCGGCCCGGTTCTCTCTCTGTCGGCCGCCGCCGTACTCGCCTCCAGCCTCTCGGCGTGCTCCGACGACGAGCCGGCCGCGAAAAACTACACCGTGCCCACCACACTGTGCGGAATCACCGTCGACCCCGCACAGGCGAAAGCAGCGCTGCCCGGAGGCGACTCTCTGTCGTCGGCGCTCTCGAAGCCTAACGGCGGGACGACCCGCTGCGACGTGTCCGTGGACGGCAAGGCAGCCCTGCGCCTCACCCAGGCATGGTGGGGAAGAGGGGAGACCGGAGTGACGGTCGCAGCGGCGTACTCCTACACGGACGGCGGAGCGAGGACGGACGACTACCGGTTCGTCTGGACCGGCAAAGCCGGTGTGGGCAAGACCTCTTCCTGCACGTCGTCGGAACACCCGGAGATGGACCTCTTCGCGATCATCCAGGTCCTGGACTCCGGCATCGACGACAAGACGGCCATGAAGAGCCTGATCACGAGCTACACCGCGGCGGTGGACAAGTCGGCCGCCTGCGAGTGACCCCCACCGCACCATATGCAGCGAGGCACACCACCGGGACGACCCGTCGAATGTGATCGGCCGTCCTGAGAACGGCCGCGCCCGATCACCTCTGTCCGCATCCAGAAGGGCCCCTCGCGTTGTCCGTCCGTGGAACTCTCCGCCGCCATCGATTCATCGGCCCGGCAGTCTCGCTGTCCGCCGCCGTCGTCCTCGCCTCCAGCCTCTCGGCATGCTCCGACGACGAGCCGGCCGCGAAGAACTACACCGTGCCCACCACACTGTGCGGGGTCGCGGTCGACTCCGCACAAGTGAAGACTCTGCTGCCCGGCGGGGATTCCCTCACCTCGGCGACCTCGAAGCCGAACGGCGGGACGACCCGCTGCGACCTGTCCGTGGACGGCAAGCCGGCCCTGCGCCTCGCCCAGGCGTGGTGGGGTCGCCTGGACACCGGGGCGACGGTCGCGGCGGCGTACTCCGGCACGAAAGGCGGGGAGACGACGGGCGACTACCGGTACGTCTGGACCAGCAAGGCCGGTGTGGGCAAAACCGCTTCGTGTACGTCGCCGGAGCACCCGGAGATGCGCCTCTTCGCGATCATTCAAGTCCTCGACTCCGGCGCCGGCGACAAGACGGCCATGAAGAGCCTGATCAACAGCTACACCGAGACGGTGAACCGGTCGGAGGACTGTGAGTAACCCACGGCGCACCGTATTGCCACGAAGGCGCACCCCCGGGACGGCCTGTCGCATGTGATCGACCGTCCGAGAACGGCCGCGCCCGATCACCCCTGCACACATCCAGAAAGGCCAATCGCGTTGTTTGTCCACGGAACCCTCCGGCGCCACCGGTTCATCGGCCCGGCCGTTTCCCTGTCCGCAGCCGCCGTCCTCGCCTCCACCCTGTCGGCATGTTCCGACGACGAACCGGCCGCGAAGAACTACACCGTGCCCACCCCCCTGTGCGGCATCACTGTCGACCCCGCGCAGGTGAAAGCAGCGTTACCCGGCGGGGAATCCGTCACCTCGGCGATCTCGAAGCCGAACGGCGGGACGACCCGCTGCGTCGTGTCCGTGGACGGCAGGGTGGCCCTGCGTCTCACCCAGGCGTGGTGGGGAAGAGGGGAGACCGGAACGACGGTCGCGGAGGCGTACGCCTACACGGACGACGGGGAGACCACGGACGACTACCGGTACGTCTGGACCGGTAAAGCCGGTGTGGGCAAGACCGCTTCGTGCACATCGTCGGAACACCCGGATTTGGACCTCTTCGCGATCATCCAGGTCCTGGACACCGGCATCGACGACAAGACAGCCATGAAGAACCTGATCACCAGCTACACCGCGGCGGTGGACAAGTCGGCCGCCTGCGAGTGACCCGCGCACCGTAAGGACTCCCCCGCGCGGGGCCCGTTCACCGTGCGGGGTGGACCAGTCCGCCCTCGTAGGCGGCGATGACCAGGTGCGCCCTGTCCCGCGCTCCCAGTTTCACCATGGCCCGGTTCACGTGGGTTTTCGCGGTGAGGACGGTGATGCCGAGGTGATCCGCGATCTCGTCGTTGGACAGGCCGGTGGCCGCCAGCACCACCACCTCGCGCTCGCGTCCGGTCAGGCTCTCCAGCGTCGGCGCGATGGTGCGCGGCGGAGGGGTACGGGCGAGGAAGCGCTGGATCAGCGAGCGGGTGGCGACGGGCGAGAGCAGCGCGTCACCCGCGGCGACCGTCCTGATCGCGTCGATCAGCTCCTGGGGGTGGATGCCCTTGCCGACGAATCCGCTCGCCCCCGCCCGCAGCGCCTCCGCCACGTGCTCGTCGGTCTCGAACGTGGTCAGGATGAGCACTTTCACCCCGGGCAGATCCTTGTCGGCGGTGATGATCCTGGTGGCTTCGATCCCGTCGAGGCCGGGCATGCGGATGTCCATCAGCACCACGTCCGTCGGCAGGCGCCGGACCTGGTCCACGGCCTCCGTCCCGTCGCACGCCTCGCCGACGACCTCGATGCCCGGGGTGGCCTCCAACAGGATGCGGAAGGTCCCTCTCAGGAGCGCCTGGTCGTCGGCGAGAATTACCCGGATACTCATCCGCCCTCCCGGGGGCCGTCCTGCGCAGGGGTGTCCTGCGCAGGGCCGTCCTGCGCAGGGGTGTTCGAGGTGAGGGGCAGGAGCGCGCGGACCCGGAACCCGCCTGCCGTTCGCGGCCCGTGGTGCAGGGTTCCGCCCGTCGCGCGTACGCGTTCCGTGAGGCTGATCAGCCCCAGGCCTGTGCCGGGGCCGGGGCCCGGTCCGGTGCCGCCGTCGTCGGTGACGGAGACCTCCAAGCGGGCCGGGTGGTGGGCCGGGTGAACGGCGACGACCACGGACACCCGGGCGTCGGCGACGTGTTTGCGCGCGTTGGTCATCGCCTCCTGGACCACCCGGTAGGCGGCCAGGTCGGTCAGCGGCGGAAGGGGGGTCGGCGGCGTGTCGTACCGGGCTTCCACGCGCAGGCCCGCGTGGCGGAACGAGTCCAGCAGCGCGGGTAGGTCACGCAACCCCGGTGCGGGGGCGAGGGGCTGGTCGGGCTCGTCCGTCTGGCGCAACAGGCCCACGGTGGCGCGCAGTTCGTCGAGTGCCGCTCGGCTGGTGTCGCGGATCTGCCCGAGGGCCTCGTAGGCGCGCTCGGCGTCCTGGCGGACCAGGTGGTGGGCCACTCCGGCCTGCGCGTTGACCAGGGTGAGGTGGTGGGTGACGACGTCGTGCAGTTCCCGGGCGAGGCGCATCCGTTCGGCCACGACCTGCCGGTGCGCTTCGTCCTCCCTGGTCGCCTCGGCGTGCTCCGCGCGTTCCCGGTAGGAGGCGAGCAGTTCGCGCCGGCTGCGTACCGCGTCCCCGACCGCCGTGGGCAGTTGGGTCCAGGCGAGAAGGGCGAGGTTGGACTCCACGGCCGAGAGCTGTGGGCGTACGACGAACGCGGCGGCGGTCATCGCGACGCCCACCGCCGCGCTGGTGCGCACGGCGGTGCGGCGGTCGGTCCGGGCCGCGAGCAGGAAGAGTGCGGCGACCGCCGGTGCGGGCGGGGGCGGCATGTCGGGGACGAGGGCGAGGAGCAGCACGCTGGTCGCCGCCGTGGCCCACACCGTCGCGCGCGGCCACCGATGGGCGCCCAGCACCAGCAGGCTGCAGAGTGCGGATACCGCTCCGGCCGGGCGGAGGGCGGCCTGCCCCTGCTGCGACGTCAGCATCATGACCGGTCCGGTGATGAGTACGCAGCAGACCGCGGCCACGGCGTCCACGGCGAACGGGTGCCGGGCCGGACGGTCGGCGAGGTTCCTCACCGCCGATCGGATGCCTGTGACGGGTGCCCGGTGCGTTCTCATGTCTCCCGGGCGGCTGCGGGGGCCGGGTTCTCCTCCTCCCACAGCGGGTGGTGTGCCCGGGCCCAGTCCCGTGGGACCTCCCCGGTGCGCAGCCCGCGGCGGGCCTGCGCGTCACGGACGGCCATCCGAATGTGGCCGAGGATCAGGGCGGCGACGAGAAGGGCCAGCCAGTCGTGGACGAAGGTCGCTCCGGTGCGCCACAGGAGGGGTGCGAGGCCGGTGAACCACATGAGGAGCCCGGTACCGATCATGACGAGCAGGGCTCCGGCGAGGACGTTCGCGTACAGCTTCTGCCCGGCGTTGAACTTTCCTGCCGTACGGGGCCGCTTGCGCAGGCCCGCCCGCACCCACCCGCGGTCGTGCGGGCCGAACCGGTTGAGGCGGCTCAGGTCGGCGCGGAACGCGCGCGAGACCAGGCCCGCCAGGAGCGGTACGGGCATGGCGATGCCCGCCCACTGGTGCACGGTCACCAGCAGCCGCCGCCGTCCGACGAGTTCGGCCAGCGTCGGCAGGTAGAGGAGGGCTGCGGTGACGAGTGCGGTTCCCACCAGTGCGGCCGTGCACCGGTGGATCCAGCGTTCGGCGGTGGTGAACCGCCGTATCAGGTCCGGTCGTTCAGCTGGTGGGTTCATCGTCCCGTCCGTTCGACTCGCCGACCCAGCCGTCCACGTCGTAGCCGTACCGCTCCCAGTAACCGGGCTGGACGCGGTCGGTGACGGTGATGCCGGACAGCCACTTGGCCGACTTGTAGAAGTACATCGGGGCGGCGTACAGGCGCACCGGCCCGCCGTGGGCGGCGGTCAGCGGCTCGTCCCGCATCCGGTAGGAGACCAGCATGTCGTCGCGGCGCGCCTGGTCCAGGGTGAGGCTCTCGGTGTAGACCCCGTCGAAGCAGGTGAACCGCACCGCGCTCGCTTCCGGCCGCACTCCGCAGACGTCGAGCAGGTGGGAGAGCGTGACCCCGGTGAAGGCCGTCTTGGGCACGCGCCAACCGGTGACGCACTGCACGTCCCGCACCAGGCGGGTGCTCGGCATGGCCGTCAGTTCGGCCAGCGTGTACGAGGCGGGGCGGTCCACCAGGCCGTCCACGGTCAGCCGGTAGTCGTCGGCGGAGCGGTGCGGCACCTTGTCGGCGACGGAGTAGAAGCGGAAGCCGCCGGCGCCGGGCAACACCGAGAAGAGACCGGTGGGGTCCTTGCTCGCCACCGAGGCGAGCGTGTTGTCGAGCCCGCGCTGAATGGTCGCGCCCCCGGCCACGCCCAGGGCGCCGAGCCCCAGAGCGCCGAGGATGATCCGCCGTCCGACGGGCCGCTCCTCGCCCTTTCCCCGGGCCGGTCCGCCCGCGCCGCCCCCGGTCATCGGCTGCCGGCCCGCAGCTTCCGGAGACCGCTGACCAGGAGCGTCAGCCCGGCGACGGCCACGACCAGACCGATGACCAGCCACTGCGATTCGCCGGACATCACCTTACTGTTGTCGATGGCGCCGGAGCCCTGGAGCGACCACACCACACCCACGATGAGCAGGACCGTTCCGACCAGTGGCCGTACCCACTTCTTCATCCGCCGCTCCCTTTCCGTCCGCACGCGTCCCGGACGCGTGCCGTCGTGTCCCCCGACGTCTGCCGTCCGGCAGGAACAGTCTCCCCGCGAACCGTCCTCCGGCGGTCATCCCCAGGGACGGAGTCGGGCTACCACCGCCACGGTGGACGCCCGCCCGCGTACCACGCCCGTGGTACACGGCAGAGGGTACGGGCCGCCCGGCCGGCACGGCTGCGGCGGCGGACCGGACGGGGGCGGGTGCGGGCGGCGGGCCCGCGAAACGCCTGGCGCACCGGGCCTACGGGACCGGGTAACGTCGTAGGCATGTTCTTCCAGAATCTGATGTACGAGTGAGAGCGTGACGGGCCCCCGCTGACGTCCCTCGACGCGCCGCGCCCGTCCCCCACCGATGCATCCGTAGATCACTTCACGTCATTCCGGGAGAACCCGCATGAGCAAGAACATCAACAACCCCGTGGGCATGGGCGGCGGCCAGCGCAAGCGGCAGTCCCGCACCGAGCGCCAGAACAACGGTCCGCACCGCAACCTCGACCGCCAGGGCGCCGCCGACCAGAAGGCGGAGCTGGTGCGCAAGATGCGCGAGAAGGCAGCCGCGGCCGAGGGCGCCACGCAGGCGGACGACGACACCGCCCGGAGGGCGAGGGAGATCCGGGAGTGGTGGATGGCCTCGGAGTCGTACTCCTTGAGGTCGAGCGCGATGGCGGCGATCGTGGTGACCGTGCCGGCGAGGCCGACGAGGGTGGTGGCCCCGGTGAGCGGGACGGTCTCGGCGGCGAGGTCGAGGGCCGCGTCGATGTCGGCGCGGATCGCGTCGATCCGGGCCTCGGTCGGCGGGTCGATCTTCGCGCCGTCCTGGACGAGGTGGCGCTCCGTCATGCGGACGCAGCCGATGTCGACCGAGCGGGCCGCGCGGACCGTGTCGTCGCCGAGGACGAACTCGGTGGAGCCACCGCCGATGTCGACCACGAGGTACGGGGCGGCGAAGCCGTGGCCGCTGTTGCCGTGGAGTTCCTTGGTGGCGCCGTCGAAGGAGAGCTGGGCCTCCTGGTCGCCGGTGATCACCTCGGGTTCGACGCCGAGGATCTCGTGGACGCCCCGGACGAAGTCGGCGCTGTTCTCGGCGTCGCGGGAGGCGGAAGTGGCGACGAAGCGGATCTTCTGGGCGCCGAGCTCCTCGATGGCCCCGGCGTACTCGCGGCAGGCGGCGAACGTACGCTCCAGCGCTTCGGGCGCGAGGCGGCCGGTGCGGTCGACGCCCTGGCCGAGGCGGACGATCCGCATCCGGCGGTCCAGCTCGGTGAAGCCACCGGTGGCGGGGTCGATGTCGGCGACGAGCAGCCGGATGGAGTTGGTGCCGCAGTCGATGGCCGCCACCCGGGTCGTGGTCACGCGGTCTCTCCGGCCGTCTTCTCGGGCGTGCAGGGCGTGACGCAGGGGCCCTTGGCCCACCACTCGGGCAGCATGGCGATGGCCTCGTCGCCGAGCGGGTTCACGCCGGGTCCGGCGGCCAGCGAGTGGCCGACGAGGACGTGCAGGCACTTCACCCGGTCCGGCATGCCGCCGGCGCTCGGGAAGCCCTCCAGGACCTCGATGGCGTCGCGGCGCGCGAGGTAGTCCTCGTGGGCCGCGCGGTAGGAGGCGGCGAGCTCCGGGTCGGTGCCCAGGCGCTCGGTCATCTCCTTCATGACGCCGTTCGCCTCCAGCGTGCCGATCGCGGACGCGGCGCGCGGGCACGTCAGGTAGAACGTCGTCGGGAACGGCGTGCCGTCCTCCAGACGGGGCTGGGTCTCCACCACGTCCGGGTTGCCGCAGGGGCAGCGGTGCGCGATGGCGCGCAGCCCGCGCGGCGGCCGTCCGAGCTGCTGCTCGAACGCGGCGATGTCCGCGTCGGTGGGCGGAGTGGATTCGGTCTGCGGAGGGGCGGTGTCCATGCCTGCCTTGGTTCTGCTCGAAGGTGCTGCTCTTGAGTGCGGTGCGATCCGATTGCGGTGCGATCCGATTGCGGTGCGGTGCGGTGCGATCCGATCGCGCTGCGGTGCGGTGCGCCGGAACGCGTTTCTGCTCGGACCAGTGTGCCTGGCCGGGCGGGGGCGTGGCTCAGTCGCCGTCGGAGTCGCTGCCGGAGCCGTCCGCGCTGTCCACGCCGTCCCAGAGGTTGGAGTGCCAGGGCCGGCCGCTGGCGCCGGGTTCGCCCCGGCTGTCGTCCGCCGCGTCGGGATCGACCACGGTGTAGCCGGTCTCGCCGGGGAGGACGTAGTGGAGGTGTTCGCGGGCGAGGCGGCGGATGTACGCGTCGTCCTGGAGGCGGGCCTTCTCGTCCCGCAGCTCCTCGGCGCGCTTCCCGGCGTCCTGGAGGGTCCGCTCCTGGTCGGCGATCTCCTCGCGCTGGGAGACGTACTGGCGCATCGGGTACGCCAACGCCACGATCAGGGTGCAGACGATCAGCGCCAGGAACGCGGCGCGGCCGGTGAGCCGGGACCGGTGGGCCTGGCGGCGGTTCTGGGAGCGGTAGACGCGGGCCGCCGTCTGCTCGCCGAGCAGCCGCAGCCTGGTCGCGGTGGAGAACCGGTCGCGGTCCTTCACGGCCATGTTCATGCCTCCCCGTCACGCACGTCCGTCCCCGCACACGGTACGGGACCGAGTGCGGGGACGGACGGAGGCTGGTGGAGCGGGCCCTCGCGGGCCGCGGATCAGCCCTTGAAGCGGGGGAACGCCGAGCGGCCGGCGTACACCGCGGCGTCGTCGAGGATCTCCTCGATGCGCAGCAGCTGGTTGTACTTGGCGACGCGGTCCGAGCGGGCCGGGGCGCCGGTCTTGATCTGACCGCAGTTCACGGCGACGGCGAGGTCGGCGATGGTGACGTCCTCGGTCTCACCGGAACGGTGGGACATCATGCACTTGAAGCCGTTGCGCTGCGCGAGCTCGACGGCGTCCAGGGTCTCGGTCAGCGAGCCGATCTGGTTGACCTTGACGAGCAGGGCGTTGGCCGAGCCCTCCTCGATGCCACGGGCGAGGCGCTCGGGGTTGGTGACGAAGAGGTCGTCGCCGACGATCTGCACCTTGGTGCCGAGCTTGTCGGTGATGACCTTCCAGCCGGCCCAGTCGTCCTCGTACAGCGGGTCCTCGATGGAGACCAGCGGGTACGCGGAGACGAGCTCCTCGTAGTACTCGGTCATCTCGGCGGCCGAGCGGGACTTGCCCTCGAACTCGTACTTGCCGTCCTTGTAGAACTCGGACGCGGCGACGTCGAGCGCGAGCGCGATGTCGCGGCCGGGGACGAAACCGGCCTCCTTGATGGCCTCGACGATGAGGTCGAGGGCGGCGCGGTTGGACTCCAGGTTCGGGGCGAAGCCGCCCTCGTCGCCGAGACCGGTGGAGAGGCCCTTGGTCTTCAGGACCTTCTTCAGCGTGTGGTACGTCTCGGCACCCCAGCGAAGGGCCTCGGAGAAGGACTCCGCGCCGATCGGGGCGATCATGAACTCCTGGATGTCGACGTTGGAGTCGGCGTGCGACCCACCGTTCAGGATGTTCATCATCGGAACGGGCAGCAGGTGCGCGTTCGGGCCGCCGAGGTAGCGGAAGAGCGGGAGATCGGCGGCCTCGGAGGCGGCGTGGGCCACGGCGAGCGAGACGCCGAGGATGGCGTTGGCGCCGAGCGAGCCCTTGTTCTCCGTGGCGTCCAGGTCGCACATCGCCTGGTCGATCAGGCGCTGCTCGGTGGCGTCGTAGCCGACGAGCTCCGGGCCGATCTGCTCGATGACGGCGAGGACGGCCTTCTCCACGCCCTTGCCGAGGTAACGCTTGGGGTCGCCGTCGCGAAGCTCGACGGCCTCGAACGCGCCGGTGGAGGCGCCGGACGGAACGGCAGCACGGCCCGTGCTGCCGTCGTCGAGACCAACTTCGACCTCGACCGTGGGGTTACCCCGCGAGTCGAGGATTTCCCGGGCTACGACGACGTCGATGGACGGCACGAGCATCTCCTTCTGGGATGTGACGCTGACTGTGCGGGGCTCTTGAGCCTTGCGACTAGAGCCTAACCGGACACAGGACATCGGCCAGCCGACCGTCCGTCCAGTGACACGGCGAGCCTACACATTGTTTCCGTACGGAACATAACGTCCGGCCATACGGAGGTCGGCAGTCCGCGGTACGGCCGGGGTGGCGGCCCGCCCTCTCTCCTCTTCTTCACCTGTACGCCGCTCACGGGACGTACGCGCGCACCCGGCCCGGAAAGGGCCCTGGCCCGGCGCGCGGGGGGAGTGCGCGCCGGGCCAGGGAGTGGGAAAGGGGTGCCGCCGGACACCCCGCTTCCGGGGAGGAGTGGTTCGTGACTACTTCAGGTGGAGCTGCTGACCCGGGAAGATGAGGTCGGCGTCCTCGACGATGTCGTGGTTCAGCTTGAACAGCTTCTGCCAGCCGCCCTTGACGCCCTGCTTCTCGGCGATGGTGCTGAGGGTGTCGCCGGTGACGACCTTGTACTCGCCGTCGCCCTTCTCCACCTTGTCGCCGGTCGGCGTGGTGACGGTCTCGGACTTCGCGGCGGGGCGCTCCTCGCTGCGGGAGGCGGTCTGCGAGTCGGTGGAGCGGTCCGGCGTCGCCGTGGAGGCGCTGTCGTCGGTCGCGGTCGAGCCGGTGCTCGCGGAGGAGCCCGTGTCGACGCCCGGGTCCACACCGTCGTTGGTGAGGTTGCCGGCGCCGGCGCAGGACCAGGCGCCCGGGCCCTGCAGGTCGAGCAGCACCTCGGCGGTGGCGATCTGCTGCTCCTTGGTCGCCAGGTCGGCGCGGGGGGCGTACTTCGTACCGCCGGCGGCGGCCCAGCTGGACTGCGAGAACTGCAGACCGCCGTAGTAGCCGTTGCCGGTGTTGATGGACCAGTTGCCACCGGACTCGCACTGGGCGACGGCGTCCCAGGTGGCGACGGAGGCGGCGGAAGCGTTGGTGGCGCCCATCAGCGGGAGGGCGATGGCGGCACCGGCGACGCCGGCGAGCGTGGCCACACGGACGGCCTTGGACGAGCGGCGGTGCTTACCGTTGCTGGACAGCAGCATGGAACGTCTCCTCACCGACGCCTACGAGGTGAGCTGTCGGGTTCGGGCCAATGAGTGCCCGGCCACACGTCCTTGCGTGTGGCTTAACCCCTAGCCGGTCCCGGCCTCCCGTCGTTTCCGACGGGCCGTCCGATACCGGCGGCTTACCTGGGTCCCCCGCTCCTGCCTACGGCGCTTTACGCGTCTGTTCCCTTCGACCGACGGCAGGATTCGGCGTGACGGTCGACGGGGCCCGCGGTGCGAGCGGTTCTGACCGTAAACAGAGGCAACCCCCACATTCAATGATGGACATATCAGACAATCAGACCTTACTGGCCACGCCTGAATAACCGTTTCCGCAGGTCAAAGCGGACATTCGCGAACCCCCGCGACCGCGACACGCCGGAACAGCGAAGAGACCCATGTCTCACTTTCGCAAAAGTGGACATAGGCCCCTTAACTACCCCTCTTTTTGGGGCGTTTTCCCGAATTGGATCAGTTGGCGGGAGCAGTCTCCGCCGTGTCGGGAGTGGTCTCCGGCGTGTCGGAAGCGGTGCCGGACGCGGTGTCCGTCGCGGCCGGAGCGGAGTCGGTCGCCGCAGGGGCGGCGGCCGTGCTCAGGTCGAGCTCCTGGCCGGGCAGGATCAGGTCGGGGTTCGATCCGATCACGCTCTCGTTGGCCTGGTAGAGCTCGGTCCAGCCGTCGGAGAGGTGCTGCGCGTCGGCGATCGCCCAGAGGTTGTCGCCGGACTGGACCGTGTACGTCCCGTCCGTCGCGAGGGCCGTGTCGTCGCGCGCGTCGCTGTCCCCGCGCGAGGCGTGCCGGCCGGTGTCGCGCGAGGCGTCGGCTGCGGCCTCGTCCGGGTCGGGCGTCCCGCGGTGCTTGCCGCCCGTCGCGGTGTCACCGGTCGCCGCGTCCGTCGCCCCGCTCTTCGCGCCGCTCTTGCCGGGCGTGGTGGCGCCCGGGGTGGCCGAGCCGGAGGGCGCGGGGGTCGCGGAGGCGTCGGGGCTCGGCGTGGCGCTGCTCCCGGTGGTGCCGTCGGAGTCCGAGGCACCGGTCGAGCCCGAGGTGTCGGTCGGGTCCGTGGTGCCGGTGGAGACGGGTGCGCCGTCCGCGTCCGGGATCGTGCCGGCCGAGGCGCCCGCGTCCGTGGCGGACGTGGAGCCGGGGTCGACGCCGATGAGGCTGCCCGCGGGCGCCAGCCCGGAGATCACCGCGCACCCGGGCCACGCCTGCGGGCCCTTGGCGTCGAGCACCTTCTCCGCCACGGCTATCTGCTGGGTGCGGCTGGCGAGGTCCGCGCGCTGCGCGTAGTCCGTACCGCCGTAGGCGGACCAGGTCTCCTGGGAGAACTGCAGTCCGCCGTAGTAACCGTTGCCGAAGTCCGCGCTCCAGGTGCCGCCGCTCTCGCATTCGGCGACCTTGTCCCAGGTGTTCGCGTCCGCCGCGCCGGCGCTGCCTGCGGCGAGGAGCGGAATCGCGAGGGCGGAGCCTGTCACGCCGGCTGCGACGACGATGGCGGGTGCCTGGCGAGGGCGGCGGTGTCTGCCGTTCGCGGAGCCCATGGGAGTGCCTTCCGTGTGACTGACGGGTGAACTGATGCGTCGAACCGTGAACCTAGCGGGACTCGAACGTGTGTCACAAGTCGATGCCTCGCAGATCACGTGAACATCACAGTGTTGACGGAGCGTCACTTTCACCGAGCGCCGGTCCCGGTGTGAACTCCACCGGAAGGGTGCGCAGTCCACGCATGATGAGCCCTCCACGCCACCGCAAATCGGCCGTTTCTCCCGCAAGACGCAGGTCAGGAAGACGCCTCAACAAGGTGGCGAGAGCGGTCCTTCCTTCCAGCCGGGCGAGCGGCGCACCCACGCAGTAGTGGATGCCGTGGCCGTAGCCGAGGTGCTGATTGTCACGCCGGGCGAGGTCGAGCGTGTCGGGGTCCTCGAAGCGCGCGGGGTCGCGGTCGGCCGCCGCGAGCACCACGAGCACGGGATCGCCGGCCGCGATCTCCTCGCCGCCGAGGGTCAGCGGTTCGGTGGCGTACCGCCAGGTGGCCAGCTCCACCGGGCCGTCGAAGCGGAGCAGCTCCTCGATGCCGGTGGCGAGCAGCTCCTCCTCCCCCGCCGCGAGGGACGCTTCGAGGCGGGCGCGCTCCTCGGGGTGGTGGAGCAGGGAGTGGGTGCCGTTGCCGATGAGGTTGACGGTCGTCTCGAAGCCGGCGAACAGCAGGATGAAGGCCATCGCGGCGGCCTCGTTCTCCGTGAGGTGCTCGCCGTGGTCGCTGGTGCGGATGAGTTCGGAGATCAGGTCGTCGCCCGGATTCTCCCGCTTGCGGTGGATCAGTTCCGCGAGGTAGGCGCGCATCCGCTTCACCGAGCGCGCCACTCCGCCGCGCGGCCCGCCGCCGTGGCGGATCATCATGCCCGCCCAGTCCCGGAAGTCGTCCTGGTCCTCCTCGGGCACTCCGAGCAGGTCGCAGATGGCGTAGATGGGGAGCGGGAACGCGAACTCGTGGATGAGGTCGGCCTTGCCCTCGGTCACGAACCGGTCGATGAGCCGGTCCGTCAGTTGTTGCACGCGGGGCGCGAACTCCGCGACCCGGCGCGGGGTGAACGCCTTGGACACGAGCCGGCGCAACCGGGTGTGGTCGGGCGGATCGATGTTGAGCAGATGGGTCATCAGCTCGGCCTTGCGCTCCCCCGGAATCCCCGTCTTCCCCTTGGCGTGCGCCGACCCGGCGTGGTGGACCGGGTTCTTGGAGAGCCGGTTGTCGGCGAGGGCGTGGCGGGCGTCGGCGTACCGGGTGACCAGCCAGGCTTCGACCCCACTGGGCAGCGTGGTGCGGTGCACCGGGCTGTGCTCGCGGAGCCAGGCGTACGCCGGGTACGGGTCGGTCGCGAACTCCCAGGTGAAGAGTTCGGGGGCGGCGGGCGCGCGGTGCGCGGGACAGCCTGCGGGGGCGTCGGGGACGGGGCCGGGTTCTGCGGGGCTGTCGTCCACCGGCCGGTCACTCATCGTCGGTGTCCGGGGCGTCGGTGTCCGGGGCGTCGGTGCCCGGGGCGTCGGTGCCCGGGGCGTCCGCGCCCTCCGCCGCGAGGATCGCGTCGCGGTAGGCGCGGGCCGCCGCGCGCAGGGCGGCCTCCGGGTCGACGCCCTCGGCCTCGGCGCGGACGGCGAGGGCGAGGAGTTCGTGGCCGAGGGTGTCGCCGGCGGGCGGGGCGACCTCCAGGCCGGCGCCGCGGACCCGGCTGCCGAGCTTCGCGGCGAGGGCGAGGGCGGGCTGACCGAGCGGGATGCCCTCGGTGACCGAGTCGCGTCGCTTCTCGACCGCCTTGGTGCGCAGCCAGTGCGCGCGGACGTCCTCCGGAGTCTTCGCGGTCGCGTCACCGAAGATGTGCGGGTGGCGGCGGATCAGCTTCTCCACCAGCGTGCCCGCCACGTCGTCGACGGAGAAGGGGGAGTCCTCGTCCTCCTCGGCGATCCGGGCGTGGAAGACGACCTGGAGCAGGACGTCCCCGAGTTCCTCGCGGAGTTCGTCGCGGTCGCCGTCCTCGATCGCCTCGACCAGCTCGTACGTCTCCTCGATGGCGTACTTGGCGAGCCCCCGGTGCGTCATCGTCGAGGTCCACGGGCACTCGCGGCGGACCACGTCCATGACCTGGACGAGGTCGAGGAGGCGGGCGCCCGGCAGATCGTACGAGCCGGGGAGCAGCTCCAGGTCCGGCATCCGTACCCGGCCGGAGCCGCCGAGGCGGGCGAGTCCGTCGGTGAGCCGCTGATCGCCCTCGCCACCGACCAGCACCACCACGGTCCGGTCGCCGGCGCAGGCGTCGACGAGTTCCTCGGCGGTCGGCTCGGTGTGCTCGACGGTGACGCCCGCCTCGCGCAGGTACGGGAGCTGCACGTGGTCGGGCGCGCCGCACAGGACGCGGTCGGCGGTGCGCAACGTCTGCCAGGCGGGCCAGGACAGCAGTCCCGGGGCGACTCGGTGGCTGGCGGTGAGGAGGACGACCCGGCCGGGTGCTTCAGCGTTCACCCGTCGAACCTACCCCGGCGGCATGTCAGCCCGCCGGGGCGGTGTCCGTCTGCCCGGAGCCGTCCTGGCCGCTGCCGTCGCCTCCGGCGCCGTCCCCTCCGGACGTCGCGTCGTCGGCGCCGGTGGCCTTGGCGAGCCAGGGGGACTCGTAGGTACCGAGGCGGATCTGCTGGTCGTCCCAGGCTCCGTAGCGCGGGTTGACGTCGATGTGCAGCGACTTCGACGCCTTGGTGAGCGCCTCGGTCACCTTCTGGGTGCCCTCCTGGGTCTGGAGGTCCGCGCCGAGCGAGGCCGCCAGCTTCGGCAGCTGGACCTCCTGGCGGAGGTCGCCGTCGATCTGCTCCGGGGAGATCCAACGCTCCTGGAGCAGGGTCGCTGCCAGCTCGTCCTCGCCGCCGTACTGGGCGACGGCCGCCTGGCGCACCTGCTGGAGCTCCTTGCGGCTGACGGTCACCCCGGCGTCCTCGGCCGCCTTGTCGAGGACCTGTCCGAAGATCAGCCGGTGCAGGGCGGCGCGCGGGAGCTGTCCGGACCCCTTCACCAGCTGGGCGGCCTGCGGCGAGTTCTGCTGCGCGCCGCGCACCTCGGCGACGTCCGCCTGGAGGGTGGATACCTCGATCCGCTGCCCTCCGACGATCGCGGCGGCGCCGGGGTGGGCCTCGCTCCCGCAGGCGGTGAGGACGGGTGCGGAGAGGAGGAGTGCGGCGGAGAGGGTGAGCGCGGTGCGACGACGGCGGTGCAAAGGAGCCTCCCGATGAGAGTTTGTGCATCGGTGCACAAAGCCTTGCGGTGATCGATGTTAGGCAGTGGTGGCCATGGGGGCCACTGGTTCGACCAACGATTCGGGAGGAGTTGGGGATGTGGTGCCGTCGGGGGTGTCCGCCCGGGCCGTGCTGGGCGCCGGCCTCAGCCGCCGCGCACGTCCCGCTGGTGCGTCAGCTGACGGCGGAGTTCGGCGGGGAGCGGGTGGTGCGGGCCGTAGGAGCGCTCGGTGTCGTACAGCAGGGCCTGGAGTTGGGCCCGGCCGGCGGTGTGGTCGCCGACGGCGACCAGCAGCAGCCCGATGCGGTGGCGGATGTCGAAGGACCGGCCGGGGTCGGTGGCGACGGCTCCGTAGGCGTTCTCGTAGTAGGGGAGGACCGCGCGGTACTCGTTGAGCGCGGCGGCCGTCTCGCCCAGCTGCTCCAGGCACTGGGCGGCGTCGTAGCGGTACTGGAGTGTCTGCGGGTCGCCGGGGCCGGCTTCGGCGGCGCGGTCGTCGGCGAGGCGCCGCAGTTCGGGCAGGGCGCGACGGTACTGGCCGTCGTCCATCAGCGTCGCCGCGTACTGCTTGCGCAGGATACGGACGACGGGTGAGCGCTCGCCGTGCTCGGCGGCGGCGGTCGGCAGGATTCCGCCGAGGATGTCCACGGCCTGGGTGATCCGGCCCTCGCCGAGGAGCTGCTTGACCTGGTCGACGGCGTGCGCCACGTCCGCCCGGCCGGACGCGGGGCGCTCGGCGGGTACGGGCGGCGGGCCGAAGCCGGTGGCGGGCGCGGGAGCGGGGGCGGTCGCCCGGTCGGGCCAGGGGGCGTGCGGGCGGAGGAACGGGCGGGTCGGGTCGAGCGGTCCGCCGGGCGTCCCGTACGTCGGCAGCAGCGGGGCGAGAGCCTCGTACACCTCCTGGGCGGAGCCGGGACGGGCCTGCGGGTCCTTGGCGAGCAGCCGCAGGACGAGGGCCTCCAGCTGCTCGGGCACGTCGGCCCGCAGATGACGGACCGGCAGCGGGGGTTCGTAGAGGTGGCGGTGGAGCACCCCGAGGGCGGTGGACCCGGAGAACGGCACGTCCCCGCTGAGCAGCTCGTGCAGCAGCACGCCGAGGGCGTACAGGTCGGTGTACGGGCCGACCGCGCCGCCCATCGCCTGCTCGGGCGCCATGTACGCCGGGGAGCCGATCGGCGAGCCGGTGTGGGTGAGCCGGGTGGTGTCGGTGTCCAGTACGGAGGCGACACCGAGGTCGAGCACGGTGACGGTGCCGTCGGGGCGGACCATGACGTTCCGGGGCTTGAGGTCCCGGTGGACGATCGGCACCGCGTGCACGGCGCTGAGCACCGCGCAGAGCTGGGCGGCGACGGCGACGGCCCAGGGCCACGGGTAGGGGTCGTGCTCGGCGAGGTGGTCGGCTAGGTCGGAGCCCTCGACGTGACTCATGACGAGGAAAAGGTCGTCGCCGTCGCCCCCGGCGTCGTGGACGGTGACCAGTCCGGGGTGGTCGACCTGCGCGGTCACCCGGCACTCCCGGGCGAACCTGCGGCGCATCTCCTCGGCTTCCTCCCGGCCACCGGGCACGCCCATCCGGTCGGGGCGCAGCAGCTTCACCGCGACCCGGCGGTCGAGCCGCTGGTCGTACGCCGTCCAGACCTGGCCCATGCCTCCCTGGCCGAGGATCGCGGCGAGTGCGTACCGTCCGGCGACGACGCGTCCGCTCACCGGCCCTCGCCCTCCTTGCGCAGGTAGTCGCTCAGCTCGTCCAGCTCGGCGCGGACCTGGTCGAGCCGCTGGGGCGGGCCGGGGCGGCGCGGGGGCGGGGTCGGCCGCTGCTGTTGCAGCGGCTGGTGCGGCTGCGGCGGGACGGCTCCGTAGGGCGGGGTGGGGCCCTGCGGGTGGGGGGTGACGGGCGGTGCGCCGTAGACGGGGGGTTGCGGGACGGCCGGCGGGTAGCCGTACCCCTGGGCGGGGTTGGCGACCGGGTAGCCGACCGCCGGCCGCGCACCGGCGGCCCGGGGGCCGTTCGGGCCGTTCGGGCCGAAGTGACGGATGTCCTGGTGGAGGTAGTACCAGGGGACTCCGCCGAAGGTGACGAGAATCCAGAGGAGCACGACGACCGCTTGGCCGTCCGTCAGCTCCGCGTCCTCGTCGCTCGGGACGGTTCCCAGGAAGGCGCAGAACCCCACGACGAGCGCGATCGACACCACGAACAGGACCCAGTCGCGCGGGCGCCGGGTGACGATCGCCAGCCGCAGCATCGCCGCCCAGGCCAGCAAGCCGCAACTCAGCACGGTCAGTGCCACGAAGACCACGCGCAGGGCCGTCAGCGTCGCCGAGGACGGGCGCGCCGGGGGAAGCTCCGGCGGATAGCCGTAGCCGTGCATGTGCCGCTCCCGGGAGGCGATGGGCGGATGTGTGGTGCGAGCGTATACACCCACGCGGGCAGCCGTTCCCCGGTTGTGCACAACGGACGTGACTCAGCTCACTGAAGGGGAGACCGTCCCGTCCGTGAGTCCGTCGTACATGCCCTGCACCAGCAGTCCGCCGAGGCGGCCCGCCGTGCGCAGCGCTTCCTCGAAGGCGGCTAGGGCGCGGAACTGCTCACCGTACCTGCGCTGTTCGTCCAGCGGGAGCCTGGGCAGCCGGATACGGCGGGCGTCGAGCCGCGAGGAGGTGGAGGCGTGGCTGCTGGCACGGCGGTTGTTGGCGGTGCCGCGCAGGAAGCCGGCGAGGAACCACGGGTCGAGGACGGCCGGATCGGGGCGCAGCAGCTGGAGGTTGCGGCCGAGCACGGCACCGGCGGTCGCCTCGTCCACGACCCGGACGACCGAGCCGCCGCCGAGCACGGGGACGACGACGTCGCCGGTACGGAGCACGACCGGGTCCTCCGCGGGGCCGGTGGGTGCGCCGCTGGGCGGGGTACTGCCGAGGACGTCGTGCTCGGTGAGAACGGGGCCGGGCCCTCCGCCGGCCCGTAGTCGCGGAGTACCCGGTCCGCCGACACGTCAGTGGACGAGGGGCAGGAAGACCGTGTCGACGATCTCTTCGAGCACGTCGTCGGGCACC
>NZ_JBSFVR010000082.1:0-4336 GCF_053592415.1 Streptomyces sp. NPDC002690
GGTGTTGCCCGCCGCGATCGCCGGCAGGATTTTCCACGCGGCCATCTGGAGCGGGTAGTTCCAGGGAGCGATCGAGCCGATGACTCCGAGGGCCTGGCCCCCGGACGGCACGACCGAGGGGGCGGTCGGCGGCGGGGGCACGGGCCGGGGTGACCGGCGCGGGTGGCCGGACACCACCTAGACGGTGGCCGGCTCCTGCGGGGAGGCGCCGGTCGCGGGGGCGTCCCCGTCGCCTCCGTCGCGCCCTTCGCGTCCGGCCAGGCGTTCGCGCCAGGCGCTGAGCACGGCGGGGTCGGTGGGCTTGGTGGCCAGCGAGACGACGACGTACACGGCGAGCGAGAGGAGCAGTCCGTAGTAGACGGGTTCATTGGCAAGGATGCCGTACGCCCCCATCAGGACGACGACCGCGACCCCGCCGACGCCGACCGCGGCCAGTGCGCCGGCCGCGGTGCCCCGGCGCCAGAGCAGTCCGCCGAGGATCGGCACGAGGAGGCCGGCGACGAGAAGGTTGTACGCGACGGTGAGCGCTTCGACGACGTCGTTGAGGGCGATGGCGATGAGGATGACCGCGACGCCCATGATGAGGATGAACACGCGGTTGCCCCGTACCTCGTCGTGCCCGCCGTCGTGCCCGCCGTCGTGCCCGCCGTCGGTCCCACCGGCGCCTGCTGACGCAGCACCGTCCGGGGCTCCCGTCCCCCGGCCGATCGCGCCGCGCAGCCGGGACCAGATGTCGTTGTTGGCGACGGTGGCGCAGGCGATCAGCGCGCCGGAGGAGGTCGACATCACGGCGGCCAGGGCGGCGGCCAGCACCAGCCCGCGCACACCGACCGGCAGTTCGTCCTTGACGATGGTGGCGAACGCGGAGTCGGCGCTCGGCAGCTTCGGGTACATCACCTTCGCGGCGGTGCCGATGACCGCTCCGGCGAGGGCGTAGACGAGGCAGTAGGTGCCGGCGACGGTGCCGCCCCAGCGGGCCGTGCGGTCGCTGCGCGCGGTGAACACGCGCTGCCAGATGTCCTGGCCGATCAGCATGCCGAAGGTGTAGATCAGCACATAGGTGAAGATCGTTTCGCCGCCGATGCCGAGCGGGTCGAAATACTCGGTGGGCAGCTTGGCCTTCATCTCGCTGAAGCCGCCGGCCTTGACGACCGCGATGGGCAGCAGCAGGAGGAGCACGCCGATCGTCTTGACGACGAACTGCACCATGTCCGTGATCGTGATCGACCACATGCCGCCGAGCGTCGAGTACGCGACGACGATCGCACCGCCGAGGATGATGGCGATGGTCCGGTCGAGGTCGAAGATGACGTCGAAGATCGTGGCGTAGGCGATGGTCGAGGTGACGGCGAGCATGAGGGTGTACGCCCACATGACCACGCCGGAGATGAGCCCGGCCCGGCCGCCGTAGCGGAGGTCGAGCATCTCGGAGACGGTGTAGACCTTCAGCCGGGCGATCCGCGCGGAGAAGAAGACGGAGAGGGCCAGCAGGCCCAGGCCGATGGTGACGACCATCCACGCGCCGGAGAGGCCGTACTGGTACCCCAGGCCGACACCGCCGATGGTGGAAGCGCCGCCGAGGACGATGGCGGCCATCGTGCCGGAGTACATCGAGGGTCCGAGCCTGCGTCCGGCCACCAGAAACTCAGCTTTGGACTTGGCGCGGCGCATGCCCCACCAGCCCATGGCGAGCATGCCGGCCAGATAGACCACGATCACCGCGTAGTCGACGGCCATGGGCGTCCCTCCATCTCAGTCGGTCGGGTGCGCACGCCGGGTCCGTACCGCGACACGCCACGACCGGACGGCCGGGGCGGGGCGCCTCCCGGAAAGCCGGATCTCCGGGACGACGACGTCGGTCCGCCCGGTGGGGGCCTGTGCGTCGCGTGCGTCTCGTGCGCCCTGATGACGGTAGGTGGCCGTCAGGCGGCGCTGAAGTGTACGTTTCCTCCATCCTTGACGTACACGATGGAGAAACCATCCATGCCGGACTCCCCCACGGGTCCCCTCCCGGTCCCTGAGCCCGCCGGGCCCTCCACCGCGGTGGGACCGGCCGGCTCCACCGCGGGCCCCGCCGGGCCGCCCACCCCGCCCGTCCCTCTCGGTGCGCTGCTGGCCCGCGAGGAGCTGGGGCTGCGCCGGATCGCCGGGCCCGAGCGGGCCGAACTGCTCTGGGTGCACACCTCGGAGATGGCCGACCCGTACCCCTATCTCCTGGGCGGCGAGCTGCTGCTCAGCGCGGGCGTGCTGCTGACCGACCCGGAGCGGTACGTCTCACGGGTGGTGGAGGCGGGCGCGGCGGCACTGGGCTTCGGCCTGCGGCCGGTGCACGAGTCGGTACCGGCCGGGCTGGCGGAGGCGTGCGAGCGGTACGGGCTGCCGCTGCTGGAGGTGCCGCCGGAGACGACGTTCACCTCGGTCGCACGGGCGGTGTGGCAGCTGATGGCGGACGCCCGCCATCAGGAGCTGCGCCGGACGGCCCGCGCGCAGCAGGCCCTCGCGTCGGCGGCGGCCCGCCCCGACCCGGTGCCCGCGGTGCTCCACCAGTTGGCGGCCCAACTGGGCGGGCGCGCGGTGCTGCTGAACCCGGAGGGCGGCGAGATCCACACGGCGGGCGCCCGTACCGCCCCGGCGGTGCGCACCGCGCTCTCCCGGCTGGCCCGGGTGGTCGCCCCGCAGGAACGCCGGGCCGCCCCCGCGTCCGCCACCGAGACGGTGGACGGCACCCATCTGTCGGCGTACGCGCTGGGCGGCGGGCACGGTCTGGTGCTCGCCCTCGCCACCGGCCCCCGCGAGCCCGGCGACCACACGGTGGCGGGCATGGCCGTCGTGCTGCTCTCCCTGCTGGCCGCCCCGCACCAGGGCGCGGGCTCGGCGGACCGTTCGGCGGCGCTGGTACGCGTGCTGCTCGGCGCGGCCCCCGGGGACGTGGGGCCGCTGCTCGGTTCGGACGGCCCGTGGACCGTGGTGCATGCCCGCCGTACGAGCGGCGGCAGCACCGCCCCGCTCACCGCGGGCACCCTGGGCGCCTCCCTCGGTTCGGCCCTGGTCGACACGGGCCGCCGCCCCGAGGAGGCGGTACGCGTCCTGCTCACCGACACCGCCCGGCTCACCCCGCAGCCCGGCTGGGTGCTCGGCGCCTCCGACCCCGTGCCTCTGGACGAGCTCGCGGCGGCGGACACCCGGGCGTCCCGGGCGCTGGCCCGCGCGGAGGCGACCCGCACCCCGCTGCTGCTGCACCGCGCGGACCGGGGCCTGACCGGCCTGTTGGGCGGCGAGGCGGCCGAGGCCCACGCCCGCACCCTGCTCGCCCCGCTCTCCGAGACCCTGCGGGAGACACTGCGTTGCTGGCTGTCGCTGCACGGCAGCTGGGACCGCACGGCGGTGGCCCTCAAGATCCACCGCAACACCGTCCGCCAGCGCGTCGGCCGCTGCGCGGAGCTGCTGGACACGGACCTGGACGACATGGACGTACGGACGGAGCTGTGGTTCGCCCTGCGACTGACGTGAGCCGTGCTGGACGAGTACGCCGGCCTCGTCTCCGCCGCCCTACGCCGGCTCTCCCACCGGCGCGGGCTCCGCGACGGCGAGGGGCACCTTCACCAGGAGGCCGGACCGGTTGACCAGCAGGACCGGGACGTCGTCCTCGTAGAAGCGGAGGGTGCCGATGGTCCCCTCGGTGCGCGAGTGGCGGGCGAGCCGTTCGGCGAGGGAGTCGAGATCGGGCAGCGACTCGGCGTGCACTTCCTGGCGGGCGGTGAGCGACCACCCGGCGGGCGTCCGTACCAACTCCCCCACCAGCAGGCCCCCGACGCGTCGCGCCGGTCCACGCTCCGCCAGCAGCGGGTGCGCGCCCGGGACCCCGGATTCGCCGTACTCGGCTCCGTCCGCCCGTACCCCGAGCTGCCACTGGAGGTCGGTCAGTACCGGGATGGGCACCGAAGCGTTGAGGTCCAGGCAGAAGTCGACGACGTACATGTCACTCATGGCGTCAGCGTACGGGCGGCGGGCGCGCGGCTCGCCCCGCCCGCACGACACACGACGCACGACGCACGGCGGGAGGGGTGGGTGACGGCGAAGACCGCTCGCCGCCGCCCACCCCTCCCGCCGTCCGGGTTTCCGGCTCAGATCACTTGCGGAAGTAGCCGGTGATGTCCGCGATCAGGTCGACGCTGCCCGCGTTGTTGTAGAAACTCACCTTGCCGTTCACCACCGGCACGATCACCAGGTTCGGGACAGTCTGGCCCGCCACCACGTTCAGGTTCGACGCACTCGTGCGGGTCGTCCCGTCCGGGTAGACCGACACGAAACTCGTCGCCGACACATGCGTCGCCGT
>NZ_JBSFVR010000082.1:4432-25463 GCF_053592415.1 Streptomyces sp. NPDC002690
CACACCGGCCGGACCGACCTGGGCCTTCGGCACACCCAGACCCGCGCGCGTGTCCATCACCCGCTGCGGCCCCAGGTTGACGTGCGTGGAGCCCTGATCACCGGTGCTGAAGTAGCCGGTGATGTCCGCGACCAGATTGACGCTGCCCGCGTTGTTGTAGAAGTCCACCTTGCCGTTCACCACCGGCACGATCACCAGGTTCGGGACCGTCTGGCCCGCCACCACGTTCAGGTTCGACGCACTCGTGCGGGTCGCCCCGTCCGGGTAGACGGAGATGTAGGAGACGGCGGTCGGGGAGGTCGCGGTCACGTTCAGCACCACGGCCCCCACTCCGGTGGCCGGGACGCCGTTGGAGCCGGTCACCTGGAGGCTCACCACCCCCGCCTCGCCGAGCTTGGCCTTCGGCACTCCCAGCCCCGTGCGCGTGTCCATCACCCGCTGCGGGGTGAGGGGCACGAACGTCTTCGGTGCGGGGACGTTCACGTTGACCGCGGCGGTCGTGCTGGTCAGGCCCGACTGGTGGTACGCCCTCACGGCCAGCTTGTGGACGCCGGGCACGGAGAGGGTCGTCGAGGCGGTGCGTGCGGCTGCCGCGGTGGTCACCACCGGCTGGCCGTCCACCAGCAGTTCGAACTTGCTGATCAGCGACGAGGGCGTGGTGGTCGACCAGTTCACCGACACCGGGCCCGGGGTCTCGTAACCGGAGTCCACGGCGAAGGCGCCACCACCGACCGAGGACACCTTGAGGCCCTGGACGGGCCCGGCCGCGAGCGTCCGGATGGCCGGAAGCTGCGGGTAGAGCATGGCGCCCGGGCACTCGGTGTTGAAGCCGTCCCGGTGACCGGAGATCTGGTTGAACGTGTACGACTGCCCGGCGACGAACTGCTGGCCCGCGTAATTCGTCTGCGTGGCGCCGGCCACCAGCGAGGTGGTGCCCGCCGGATCACCGCCGTACTGGCCGAGCTTGTACGCGGCCACCCGCGCGGTCGCCTCCAGCGCGGCGTTCGACGCGGCGGTGTTCGTGTAGTCACCGAGGATCGCGACGCTGGTCGACTCGCTGTTGAAGCCGTACGTGTGCGCGCCCATGACGGGCTGGTCCACGCCGCCCTGACGGCCTTCGAAGATCGTTCCGCACTTGTCGACCAGGAAGTTGTATCCGAGGTCGCGCCAGCCGTTGGTCTTCACGTGGTAGACGTGGATGGCCCGCACGATGGCCGCCGAGTCCGCGCAGTCGTAGTCGGCGTCGGTGGTGTGGTGGACGAAGACCGCCTTGATGATCCCCTTCTCCAGATAGATGGGCCCTTCGTCGTCCAGCGACTCGTCGGCCCCCCATTCGGCGCGGGTGACGATCGGCGGCTGCGGCACCGTGGAAGGCGGCCCCGGGTCGACCGCGGCGGCCTCCGGCGCGACCGCGGAGGCAGCGGAGGCCTCGGAGGTCCCGGTGGTGGCAAGGGCCGCGGTCTGGGCCTGCGCGGCGGTCGTACCCGCGGTCTGGCCCTGCGCGGCGGTCGTACCCGCGTCGAGGTCGGGGTCGACCATGTCGAGCCGGAGGCCGGCCGGCAGGACACCGGATGCCGCCCCGTCGCTCACCCGCACCTCGGCGCCGTTCGCACGCCCCACCCAGACCGGCTCCGTGGAACCGCGTTCCGCCGGCCGGTCGCCGTCGAGCCCGGGCGCGTACGGCTCCAGCGTGATCCAGTCGGACCACTTCCCCGTCTCCGCGCTCCGGGTGCGGGCCTCGATCCGGCCCTCGATCGTCGCCCCGGCGTCGGGCCAGGACACTCCCAGCAGCCCGAACGGCTCGGTCGTGCGGCGCGAGAGGGTGGCCTCCCCCCGGCCGTCGGCCTTCAGGGCGAGCCTGTGCACCTCGCTCCTGACCGGCCCATCCGCCCGGACCCCCGCGCCGTACGCCCCCGTACCGCCGGTCCGGACCTGTGTGGTCGGTACTTCCGCGGCGACAGCGCCGCTCGAAACGCCCTGAAGTCCCAGCACGGCCAGAACTCCGAGCGCCACGGCAGTCCTGCCGCCCACTCGATTCAGTCTCAATTTTCCCCCTGGATGAACGGAACGTCATCGAACGATGAAAATATTACTGATGCCATCGTGAATAGTGGGACCAGGGAGGCGGAATGCCGCACTCCATTTATGGAAACAGTCACCCCACTCCCGAAATCGGAGCCGCGACAGGGCCCGGACACCGGTGCTACCGGGCGGCCCACCCGGGCGGAACGCGCGACCGAACTCCCGTACCCGGCAGGGAGGACGCGAAGGTCCACCCCTCGTCCACCACTCCCCCGCCTTCCGGACACTGCGGCAATGTCCGGGAATTCCCCGCCATTTCGCGGCAACCCGGAACCCCGCGCGGAAAATCCCACACACGGGCCCGCGAATACCGCCGCCCCGCCCGGCGAAAGGGCAAGATTCCGGCCGCGTCCCGCGCGCGCCCGCGCGGGACCGTTATCCAGGAACCAGGAGAACCGGGAGAACCAGGGGTACCCACCGGCCGCCCGGAGGCGGAGGATCGCCCCAGGAGTGCGTGGCATCGGGAGTGCGCGGCATCACCCTGGACAGCTCCATGACCGCCGGGTAACTTCGACAGCAGACTGAGCAAGCGCTTAGCCAGATTCGTTGACGCGGAACCGAAGAGGAACCGAGCGGCACCGGAACGGCGGCGAAGCGGCCTGCTCGCCGAAGCCACGCACCCGACCAAGGAGGCACTCCGTGCGCCGTACGGTATTCAACGAGGACCACGAGGCGTTCCGGGAGACCATTCGCGCTTTCATCGAGGCCGAGGTCGTCCCCGTGTACGACGAGTGGTTCACGTCCGGTCTGGTGCCGCGCGACTTCTACTACAAGCTGGCCGAGCTGGGCATCTTCGGCATCGAGGTGGACGAGGAGTACGGCGGCGCCGGCATCGAGTCATTCAAGTTCGAGGCGATCATCTCCGAGGAGACCGCCCGCGCGGCCGTCTCCTTCGGCGGTTCCGGCGTACACGTGCTGCTCTGCCTGCCGTACCTCAAGGCGTACGCCACGAAGGAGCAGAAGGAGCGCTGGCTGCCGGACTTCGTGACCGGTAAGACGATGTACGCCATCGCCATGACCGAGCCGGGCACGGGCTCCGACCTGGCCGGCATGAAGACCACCGCCAGGCTCTCCGAGGACGGCACGCACTACGTCCTCAACGGCTCCAAGACCTTCATCACCGGCGGTGTGCACGCGGACCGCGTGATCGTCTGCGCCCGTACCGACGCCCCGAAGGCCGACGACCGCCGCCACGGCATCTCGCTGCTGGTGGTCGACACCAAGGCCGAGGGCTACTCGGTCGGCCGCAAGCTCGACAAGCTGGGTCTGCGCACCTCGGACACCGCCGAGCTGTCGTTCGTGGACGTGAAGGTCCCCGTCGAGGACCTGCTCGGCGAGGAGAACAAGGGCTTCTCCTACCTCGGCCAGAACCTCCCGCAGGAGCGCCTGGGCATCGCGGTCAACGCGTACTCGCAGGCCAAGGCCGCCGTCCGGTTCGCCCAGCAATACGTGTCCGAGCGCACCGTCTTCGGCAAGCCGGTCGCCGCGTTCCAGAACACGAAGTTCGAACTGGCCGCCTGCCAGGCCGAGGTGGACGCGGCCGAGGCCGTCGTGGACCGGGCGATCGAGGCGCTGGACGCCAAGGAGCTGACCGCCGCCGAGGCGGCCTCCGCGAAGCTGTTCTGCACCGAGGTCGCCCACCGGGTGATCGACAAGTGCCTGCAGCTGCACGGCGGTTACGGCTACATGAACGAGTACCCGATCGCGCGCCTGTACGCGGACAACCGCGTCAACCGCATCTACGGCGGTACCAGCGAGGTCATGAAGTCCATCATCGCCAAGTCCATGGGCCTGTAGGGCTCCCGGACACGCGAACCGGACACGATCCAGGACGGCTACGTTCCTCCCATGAGCGAAGCACTCGATTCCCTGCTCGATCTGCTCGACCTGGAGCGTATCGAGCGGGACATCTTCCGGGGCACCAGCCGCTCGGCGGTGGTGCCCCGGGTGTTCGGCGGCCAGGTCGCGGCCCAGGCACTCGTCGCGGCCGGCCGTACCGTGCCCGACGGCTGCCAGGCGCACTCCCTCCACTCGTACTTCCTGCGGATGGGCGACCCGGGCGCGCCGATCGTCTACAACGTCGACCGCATCCGCGACGGCCGGTCCTTCACCACCCGCCGGGTCGTCGCGGTGCAGCACGGGCAGCCGATCTTCCACCTCTCCGCGTCCTTCCAGACGTACGAGGAGGGCATGGAGCACCAGGCGCCCATGCCTGACGCCCCGGACCCGGAGACCCTGCCGACGGCGGCCGAGATGATGCCCCGGTACGCCGACCGCTTCACCGACCCCGGCATGATCGACCGGGTGTTGGAGGCGCGGGCGGCGGTGGACCTGCGGTACGTGGAGGCCCCGCCGTTCGCCACTGCCGGGCAGCCCCGCGAGCCTCGCTCGCAGGTGTGGTTCCGCACCCGGGGCAAGCTCGCCGACGACCCGCTGCTGCACGTCTGCCTGGCGACGTACGTCTCCGACATGACGCTGCTGGACTCCGTACTGCTGGCCCACGGGCGCGGCGGCTGGGCGGTCGGCGACGTGGTCGGCGCGAGTCTCGACCACGCGATGTGGTTCCACCGGCCGTTCCGGGCGGACGAGTGGCTGCTGTACGACCAGGAGTCCCCGACCTCGTCCGGCGGGCGCGGACTCGGCCAGGCCCGGATATGGACCGAGGACGGGCGCCTCGCGATCACCGTGATCCAGGAGGGCTTGATCCGCACCCCGCGCGGGCAGTGAAACGGGCGGGGAACGAAACGGACGGGCGGTGAACCGTACGGGGAGCGCCCGCGCGCGGAGTGGACGCACGGGCGCTGAGCTCACGGGGAGCAGGGCCCGGCAGGGCGAAATGCGCGAGCCGCCGGCAGGACCCGTCCCCTACAGTGCCGGGCTATGACGCCACCCCCTCTCGCCGGAATCACCTTCGTCCGTCAACTCGACGGACTCCGCTACGACTTCGCGCGCGAAACCGAACGCAACGGCCGCCCGGCCTACCTCCGGACGGACGGGCAGGTGTGGTGCTGCTGGTCCCGGGCCGAGGGCTGGCACTGCGAGTCGGCCGACGGGATCGTCAATTCCCGCCCCCTCAACGACCGGCCCGACACACCGGAGCCCCCGGCCACCGTCTGGCGCAGCTTCAAGAACGACCGCTCGTACCTCTACGACCTCCGGGTCGCCGCCCCCGACGGGATCACCGAGTGACAGCACCCTCGGAGGGCGAGCCCGCTCCCTCCCCCGAAACCTTCCGCGCCAGCGCCTCGCGCACTCCGGTGAGGCGGGCGATCTCCGCGTCCAGGGCGGCGAGCCGTTGGCCGACGACTCCGGGCGATCCTGGCTCGGTGGAGGTGCAGCGCACCGGACGGCCCGAGGTCAGCAGGTGGAGGCGGTCGGCGCAGGCGTGCACGTCCGCCACGGTGAATCCGGCGGCGAGCAGTTCCCGGACGACGCGGATCCGGGCGATGTCCTCGGAGCCGTAATCCCGTTGGCCGGAGGAGGTCCGGGCGGGCGGGGCGAGCAGGCCGCGCTGTTCGTAGAAGCGCAGGGCCCGTGGGGTCGTCCCCGCCGCCGCTGCCGCGTCCCCGATCCGCATCCCGCACCGCCCCCGTCGCCACCGGTCCTCGGAGGTACGCGCGTCGCAACCTCGTCGGCCGCAACCCCGTCAGTCGCACCCCGTCAGGAGAAGACTTCCACCACCGCCCCGCCGAAATGCCGTCCTTCGACAAGTTGTTGGAAGGCGAGCGGGGCGTTCTCCAGTCCCGCGACGGCGGTGTACGGGAAGCGGATGGCGCCCGAGCGCAGCCAGGCGCCGAACCGCCGGGTCCACTCCGCGTCGACGTCCGGGTGGTCGCCGCCGGCGTAACCGCGCACCGAGACGCCCTTGACGATCAGCCGGTACGTGTCGACCACGGCGGGTGCGCTCCCTCCACCGCGCCGGCCGTCCAACTGCCCGGCGAGGGCGCCCACCAGGGCGAACCGGGCGCCCGGCCGGGCCGCGTCCACCGCCGCCGTGAGCTGTTCGCCGCCGACGAGGTCCAGCAGCACGTCGATGCCCTCGGGCGCCGCCCCGGCCAACTGTCCGGCGAAGTCCCCGGCGCCGCGTACCACGACGGCGTCGTAACCGAGTTCGGCCACCAGCCGCTCGGCCTTGGCGGGCGAGCCGGTGGTACCGACGACGCGGCCCGCGCCCAGCAGCCGGGCGATCTGCCCGGCGAGGGTGCCGACCGCCCCGGCCGCCCCGGTGACGAGCACGGTGTCGCCGGGGCGGACTTCGGCGAGCCGGGTCAGCGCCCCGTACGCCGAGGAGCCCTGGGCGAGGTACCCGACCGGGTCGGGCAGTTCGTCGCCGAGCGGCAGCACCTGATCGGCGGGGAGTACGGCGTACTCCCGCCAGCCGAGCAGGTGCGTCACCAGGTCGCCGGGCCGGAGCGGGCCACCGTCCGGCGCGGAGACGACCTCGCCCACCGCCGGCCCGATGACGGTGTCGCCGCCGCGCAGCGGGGGCAGCGGGACCCCGTCGTTCTCGGTGCCCATCAGGGTGCGCAGTCCGGCGAAGAGGGCGAAGTGGCTGTTGCGGACCAGCACTTCGCCCGGGCCGGGCCGTGGGATCGGGGTCTCGGCGAGGGTGAAGTGCTTGGCCTCGGGCAGCCCGTCGGGCGTCACGGCGAGGCGGATCTCGCGGGAGGTGCGGGGCAGGTGGGCGGACATCGCGGGCTCCTGGCGTTCGCGGGTCGGCGGGCGGCGGGGCGTACCCGTCGCCCAACGGGTGTGCGGACGCTAGCCCTTGACCCGCGCGTCAGGGTCAAGCCCGGACGGCCGCCCGGTGCCCGGTTCGTGCGGTTCCCCGCGTCGCCGAGCCGGGCTCGGCCGTCCCGTGCCCGCGTCCGCGTCCGCGCGACGGGCACGTCACCGGCCGTTCCCCGACCAGTGCAGGTCAGGCATGCTGGAGCCAGCACATGCCTCAGGGGGAGCGAACACCAGATGACACCCGCCCCGGACTTGGCCGAAGTCCCGTACTCGTTGATCATCACCACACGCGCCGACGGGGTCGTGCGGGCCCGCCCGCGAGGCACCCGTCTCCGGACGACCGTTCTTCTGCTGTTCGTGTGCGCGGCGCCCGCCCTGTACCTCTGGCGGGGCCAAGGATGGTCGGGCGGAGGCACCGGCCCTCACACCGGCCCGGGCATCATGTGGGCGCTGCTCGCCATGGGAATGTCCATCAGTTTCCTGTGGCGTTACTACTGTGCCTCGCAGATCATCTTTTCCAGCACGTCCGTGCTCGTGGCCGGTACCTTCGTACGTGCCCGAATTCCCCTCTCCCACGTCGAAGGATTCGACCAGAACAAATGGAGCGGGGCTGCGACCATGCGTGTACGGGGAAACATCAGACCTCTCATGCTTTTCCGCCCCCAGGGCGCGCGTGACAGTGCCGACTGGCTCAATGCCATGCTTCTCGATGCCCTGTCGGACGCAGTGACGGAGGTTCCGAAATTCCGGCGGCGAGTGTACTTCGCCTTCTCCGACCTGGCGCTCGTCGCCTCTGCCGGAATCGCCGCCTGCGTCCTGCTCGCACGATGATCGGGAGCAGGAAGAATCGCCGTATTCCCGAGCAAGTCTCCGCATTTCGGTATGCGAGCCACGCGCAGCCCATTCAATGGATCACTGCGTCTCGGATCGGAGGTTCGGAAGGCCATTGAAAATCACCATGAAGCCGGTCTGGCATATCACCGCCCGCTACAACCGGATCGCGGAACGTCCCACCGATGCCTGTCATTACGACACCCCACTGGGAAAAATCTCTTTGATCCGTCGTCCGGCGACCGGGAGGTTGTCGCCGGAGGACATCGCCAACGGACGAGAGCTCTGGACGCTCGAACACGACGGGGTGACACGTATGGAGATTTTTGATGCGGCACCCCGCGGGCCGCTGCTGAGAGGGCGAATCACCCGAGGTCTCTCCGGAGCGCTCGACGAGTGTCCGATGACCCTCACTTCCAGGAGTTCCCTACTCCCTCGAAGAAGAGAGTTCACGATCTCCTCGCGGGATGACGCATTCACCTTCCGCGGCGACGGGTTCAGGGTGCAACTGTCCACCGGCCATGGCTCCGAACTGGCCGGCGGCTCGACGTACGACTGGGAGGTGCCCGATCCGGGGGACATCAAGACGCTGCTGATACTCGCGGCGTTCGACGCGCTCGAAGGCATCCATTTCCTCCGCTCACCCTTGTGGCGGAGTCTCTGACCGGCCGGAGAACACCCGGAAGGGGTCTCGGCGCGTCCCCCATCAGCCGGGCCGGTCCGAGGACGGGCGGCCGAGGTCGCCCGTGTAGAAGCGGCCTCGCTCGCACAGTTCGTCGATCTTGAGGTTCTCTTCCTCACTGAGCTGTTCGTCCAGCGCGACGCTGAGGACGTGTCGGGCACGGGCCAGCCGCCGGGCGACGTCCCAGTCGTCGACGAAAACTCCGACGGTGCGCTCGTCGACGGTTCCGGACGCCTGGCGGGAACCGAGCCGGTCGAGGGAGACCACGAACTCGTTCAGGTCCCGCACGATGGCGACGGCATCGGCAAGGGGAATGCGGATTTCCCGGGAGGCCGTCTCCATGGGCCGGTTCAACCCCGTCCCAGCCCCGCCGCCCCCAGCAGGTACTCCGTCAGTGGGTCGTAGTGGCGCGGGTCGGGCACGTTGTCGTCCAGCGGGACGGTGACCAGGAGGGAGCCCTCGGCCTCGCCGAGGAAGAGGGCGGGGTCGTTGCAGTCGGCGTAGCCGATGGCGTCGAGTCCGCGCCCGCCCGCGCAGCCGGCCCAGCCGTGGTCGGCGAGGACGAGGTCCGGCTGCGGGCGGCCGGCGCGCTCGAGGCCGTCCAGGATGGCGGCCATCGGGGCCGGGGAGTGGGTGTGCCAGAGAGACGCGCCGTGTTCCAGGACCGCGACTCCGGCGAACTGGACGACGTTGCCCTCGTCGGCGCGCAGCCCCGCCGGGACGGTGATGATCTCGCAGCCCGCCGTGCGGAGCGCGTCCGCCGTCCTGCGGTGCACGTCGAGAAGGCCGCCGGGGTGGCCGGTGGCGACGAGGACGCTCTCGGTGTCGGCCACCGCCTTGCGCAGGCGTTCCGCCATCCGGTCGAGGGCGTCGACGGTCAGTTCGGGGTCGATGGTGTCCTGGCCGAAGCGGTGGGCCGGGTCGTCGATGACCCCGCAGCGCTCCGCCATGACGGCGAGGACGTCCTGTTCGTCGGTCCAGCGGTCGCCGAGTTCCAGCCCGAGCCAGTAGTGGCGGTCTCCGTTGGCGAGCGCCCGGTAGTGCGCGAGGTTGTTGTCGCGGGGCGTGGCCACGTCGCCGGCGATGCGCGTACGGACGAGGTGGTCGGTGAGTTCGGCGCGGCTGGGTATCGGCATGGCGCCCATTCTGCCGTCAGAGGCGCGCGCCACGCCCGGCATCTCGCGCCACGGGACGGGCCGGGCCGGTGCGCGGCGCTCAGCGCTCGCCGGCCGCCGCCGCGAAGACGCCCCGGGCGAGGCGGTGCAGCAGCTTCGCCGTCGCCGCACGGTCGGGGAGCGCTTCGGGGCGGGCCAGGCGGGGGGTGGAGTTGAGCAGGCCGAAGACGGCGTGCACGGTGACGCGTGCTTCGGCCTCGGTGAGGGCGGGGTAGCGGGTCCGCGCGACGGACACCCAGATCTCGACGTACTCGCGCTGGAGGCGGCGTACCCGCTTGCGGTCGGCGTCACGCAGGCGGTCGAGTTCGCGGTCGTGCAGGGTGATCAGGGGGCGGTCGTCGAGGGCGAAGTCGATGTGGCCCTCGACGAGCGCGTCCAGCAGGGCGTCCGGGGAGGGTTCCGGAGCGGCGGCGTCCTCCTCGACCCGCAGCCGGCCGCCGGTCAGCAGGCGCTCGCTGATGCCGACCAGCAGCTCGGAGAGCATCGCGTCCTTGCCGGGGAAGTGGCGGTAGAGGCCGGGGCCGCTGATGCCCACGGCGGCACCTATCTCGTCGACACCGACGCCGTGGAAGCCGCGTTCGGCGAAGAGGAGCGCGGCTTCCCGGAGGATCTGCTCCCGGCGGGTGGCTCCCGCGACGCGGGCGGTGACATGGGTGCTCATGGGGATTGATTCTAGACAGGGCCGTTAGCGCTCGTTAACCTGAGGCCGTTCGCGTTAACGCTCATTAACCGCACGGCGGGGGTCACGAGCCCCGCCGGTCACGGGGATGGAGGCTCGGCACGATGCAGCGGGCACCGGCACCACAGGCACCGGCACCTCAGGCACCGGTCCTTCGCAGCGCGGCCGATCCCGCATCGGAGGGCTGGCGGGCCAACGAGGCGGCGCACCGCGCGCTCGCCGACGAGCTGCGCGCGCGGCTCGCCTCGGCCCGGCTCGGCGGGGGCGAGAAGGCGCGCGCCCGCCACGTGGCGCGCGGCAAGCTGCTCCCCCGGGACCGGGTGGACACCCTGCTCGACCCCGGTTCGCCCTTCCTGGAGCTGGCGCCGCTGGCCGCCGACGGGCTGTACGGCGGCGCGGCCCCGGCCGCCGGGGTGGTGGCGGGGATCGGCCGGGTGAGCGGCCGGGAGTGCGTGATCGTCGCCAACGACGCGACCGTCAAGGGCGGCACGTACTACCCGATGACCGTGAAGAAGCACCTGCGGGCGCAGGAGGTGGCGCTGGAGAACCGTCTCCCCTGCCTCTACCTCGTGGACTCGGGCGGGGCCTTCCTGCCGATGCAGGACGAGGTCTTCCCGGACCGCGACCACTTCGGCCGGATCTTCTTCAACCAGGCGCGGATGTCGGCGGCCGGCATCCCGCAGATCGCCGCGGTGCTGGGCTCCTGCACGGCGGGCGGCGCGTACGTCCCCGCGATGAGCGACGAGGCGGTCATCGTGCGCGGCCAGGGCACGATCTTCCTCGGCGGCCCGCCGCTGGTGAAGGCGGCGACCGGCGAGGTCGTCACGGCGGAGGAGCTGGGCGGCGGCGAGGTCCACTCGCGTACGTCCGGGGTCACCGACCACCTCGCCGAGGACGACGCGCACGCGCTGCGGATCGTACGGAACATCGTGGCGACGCTCCCCGAGCGCGGGGCGCTGCCCTGGACGGTGCGGCGGGGCGAGACCCCGGCGGTGGACCCGGCGGGGCTGTACGGCGCGGTGCCGGTCGACCCGCGCACCCCGTACGACGTGCGCGAGGTGATCGCCAGGGTGGTGGACGGGTCGCGGTTCCAAGAGTTCAAGGCGGAGTACGGCCAGACGCTGGTCACCGGGTTCGCCCACGTCCACGGGCACCCGGTGGGGATCGTCGCCAACAACGGCATCCTGTTCTCCGAGTCGGCCCAGAAGGGCGCGCACTTCATCGAGCTGTGCGACCAGCGCGGGATCCCGCTGGTCTTCCTCCAGAACATCTCGGGCTTCATGGTCGGCAAGGCGTACGAGGCCGGCGGCATCGCCAAGCACGGCGCGAAGATGGTCACCGCCGTCGCCACCACCCGGGTGCCGAAACTGACCGTGGTGGTCGGCGGTTCGTACGGCGCGGGCAACTACTCCATGTGCGGCCGGGCCTACTCCCCCCGCTTCCTGTGGATGTGGCCCAACGCCAAGATCTCGGTGATGGGCGGCGAGCAGGCCGCCTCCGTCCTCGCCACGGTCAAGCGGGACCAGCTCGGCGACGACTGGAGCGCCGAGGACGAGGAGGCGTTCAAGGCGCCGGTCCGCGCGCAGTACGAGGAGCAGGGCAACGCCTACTACGCGACCGCCCGGCTCTGGGACGACGGGGTGATCGACCCGGCGGACACCCGGCAGGTGCTCGGTCTGGCCCTGACCGCGTGCGCCAACGCCCCCCTGCCCGAGCGAAGCCCGGCGGACCCCGGCTTCGGCGTTTTCCGGATGTGAGAGCAGGGCCATGGTCCATGCGGCTGAGATACGGCTGGGATACGGCCGGGAGTGAGGTGAGGACGTCCATGTTCAGCACGGTGCTGGTCGCCAACCGGGGCGAGATCGCGGTACGGGTCATTCGGACCCTGCGCGCCCTCGGCGTCCGGTCGGTCGCTGTCTTCAGCGACGCGGACGCGGGAGCGCGGCACGTACGGGAGGCGGACACGGCGGTACGGATCGGACCGGCGCCCGCCGCACAGAGCTACCTCAGCGTGCCCGCGCTGCTGGAGGCCGCCCGCCGCACGGGCGCCGAGGCGGTCCATCCGGGGTACGGGTTCCTGGCGGAGAACGCCGCCTTCGCCCGGGCGTGCGCGGAGGCCGGGCTCGTCTTCATCGGGCCGGGCTCCGACGCGATCGCCCTGATGGGCGACAAGATCCGGGCCAAGGAGACCGTCGCGGCGGCCGGCGTCCCGGTGGTCCCCGGTTCCTCGGGCAGCGGCCTCACCGACGCCGAACTCGCCGACTCGGCACGGGAGATCGGCATGCCGGTGCTGCTGAAACCTTCGGCGGGCGGCGGCGGCAAGGGCATGCGGCTGGTGCACGACGAGGCGTTGCTCGCCGAGGAGATCGCGGGGGCCCGCCGGGAGGCGACGGCCTCCTTCGGCGACGACACGCTGTTGGTCGAGCGGTGGATCGAGCGCCCCCGGCACATCGAGATCCAGGTGCTCGCGGACACCCACGGCAACGTCGTCCACCTCGGCGAGCGCGAGTGCTCGCTCCAGCGCCGCCACCAGAAGGTGATCGAGGAGGCGCCGTCCGTACTGCTCGACGCCGGGACCCGGGCGGCGATGGGCGAGGCAGCGGTCCGGGCGGCCCGCTCCTGCGGCTATGTCGGGGCGGGCACGGTCGAGTTCATCGTGCCGGGCGGCGACCCGGCCGCGTACTGCTTCATGGAGATGAACACCCGGCTCCAGGTCGAGCACCCGGTCACCGAACTGGTCACCGGGCTGGACCTGGTGGAGTGGCAGTTGCGGGTCGCGTCCGGCGAGCGACTCCCCTACGCCCAGGCCGACATCACCCTCACCGGGCACGCCGTGGAAGCCCGGGTCTGCGCCGAGGACCCGGCGCGCGGCTTCCTGCCCTCCGGCGGCACCGTGCTCGCGCTGGACGAACCGCAGGGCGGCGGAGTCCGGACGGACTCGGGGCTGAGCGAGGGCACGGAGGTCGGTTCGCTGTACGACCCGATGCTGTCGAAGGTCATCGCGTACGGCCCCGACCGGGCGACGGCGCTGCGCCGGCTGCGGGCGGCCCTCGCGGGCACGGTGATCCTGGGCGTGCCGACCAACGCGGGTTTCCTGCGGCGACTGTTGGCCCATCCGGCGGTGGTCGCGGGTGAGCTGGACACGGGGCTCGTGGAGCGGGAGGCGGCCGGGCTGGTCCCGGACGGCGTACCGGACGAGGTGTACGCGGCGGCTGCCGCCGTACGCGGGGACGCGCTCGTCCCGGTCCCGGACGCGAACGGCTGGACCGACCCCTTCTCCGTACCGGACGGCTGGCGCACCGGCGGCTCCCCCGCCCCGCTCGCCTTCCCGCTGCGGGTGGCCGGACAGGAGGCGGTGGTACGCGAGGCTCCTGCCGGCGCGACGGTCGGCCCGGACCGGGTGATCGTCGAACTCGACGGTGTGGTGCACCACTTCCGCCGCACCGGGGACTGGCTCGGCCGCGACGGCGACACCTGGCAGGTGCGGGACCACGACCCGGTGGAGGCGTCCCTGAGCGGGGCGGCCCGCGCGGGTGCGGACACCCTCGCGGCGCCGATGCCGGGCACGGTCACCGTGGTCAAGGTGGCGGTCGGGGACACGGTGTCGGCGGGGCAGGCGCTGCTGGTGGTGGAGGCGATGAAGATGGAGCACGTCGTCTCCGCCCCGCACGCCGGGACCGTCACCGAGCTGGACGTCTCACCGGGGGCCACCGTCGCCATGGACCAGGTGCTGGCCGTGGTCGCGCCGGACACCGGGTCGGGCACCGGGTCGGACCCGTCGGCGGACCCGGCAGCGGACCCGGCAGCGGACCCGGCAGCGGACCCGGCAGCGGCTCCGGCCCCCGAGGAGAGGCAGTCGTGACCATGCCCGAGCGCCCCGCCCTGCCGATGACCGTCGCCGTGCCGGACCTGCCGGCCCGGGTCCGTATCCACGAAGTGGGCGCGCGGGACGGGCTGCAGAACGAGAAGACGGTCGTACCGACCGCCGTGAAGTCCGAGTTCATCCACCGGCTCGCCGCCGCCGGGCTCACCACCATCGAGGCGACGAGCTTCGTCCACCCCAAGTGGGTGCCCCAGCTCGCCGACGCTGAGGACCTGTTCCCGATGCTCGGCGATCTGCCGGGGCCGGGCGGGGCGGGCGGGGTCGCGCTCCCGGTCCTCGTACCGAACGAGCGCGGGCTGGAGCGGGCACTCGCGCTCGGGGCGCGGCGGATCGCGGTCTTCGGCTCCGCGACGGAGAGCTTCGCGGCCCGCAACCTCAACCGGTCCGTCGCCGAGTCGCTGGCGATGTTCGAGCCGGTCGTGGCCCGCGCGAAGGAGGACCGGGTGCACGTGCGCGGCTACCTCTCGATGTGCTTCGGCGACCCCTGGGAGGGGCCCGTGCCGGTGCACCGGGTCGTCCGGGTGGCGAAGGCGCTGATGGACCTCGGCTGCGACGAACTCTCCCTCGGCGACACGATCGGCGTCGCCACCCCCGGTCACGTACAGACCCTGCTCGCCGAACTGAACGAGGAGGGGGTGCGCACCGACGCCATCGGCGTGCACTTCCACGACACCTACGGCCAGGCTCTCTCCAACACCCTCGCCGCCCTCCAGCACGGGGTCACCACCGTCGACGCGTCGGCGGGTGGCCTCGGCGGCTGCCCGTACGCGAAGAGCGCCACCGGCAACCTCGCCACCGAGGACCTGGTGTGGATGCTCCGGGGCCTCGGCATCGACACCGGGGTCGATCTCGACGCCCTCACCGCCACCAGCGTGTGGCTGGCGGGGAAGCTGGGCCGCCCGAGCCCGTCCCGTACCGTCCGCGCGCTTTCGCCGACTCCGGCGCCGTCCCCCGCGTCCCCCGAGGAGTGACCCCCACCATGTCCCTGGACCACCGGCTCGCCGCCGAGCACGAGGAACTGCGCCGCACCGTCGAGGAGTTCGCCCACGAGGTGGTCGCCCCCTCGATCGGCGCCTTCTACGAACGCCATGAGTTCCCGTACGAGATCGTGCGGGAGATGGGGCGGATGGGCCTGTTCGGGCTGCCGTTCCCGGAGGAGTACGGCGGAATGGGCGGCGACTACCTCGCCCTCGGGATCGCCCTGGAGGAGCTGGCCCGGGTCGACTCCTCGGTGGCGATCACCCTGGAGGCGGGCGTCTCGCTGGGCGCCATGCCGGTGTACCGCTTCGGCACCGAGGAGCAGAAGCGGCGGTGGCTGCCGAAGCTCTGCTCGGGTGAGGCGCTGGGCGCGTTCGGCCTGACCGAACCGGACGGCGGCTCGGACGCGGGCGGCACCCGCACCACGGCGGTGCTGGACGAGGCGGCCGGCGAGTGGGTGATCAACGGCTCCAAGTGCTTCATCACCAACTCCGGTACGGACATCACCGAGCTGGTGACCGTGACGGCCGTGACCGGCCGCAAGGACGACGGCTCCCCGCGCATCTCCGCGATCGTCGTCCCGTCCGGCACCCCCGGTTTCAAGGTCGCGGCCCCCTACTCAAAGGTCGGCTGGAACGCCTCCGACACCCGCGAACTCTCCTTCGCCGACGTCCGCGTCCCGGCGGCCAACCTGCTCGGCGAGGAGGGTCGGGGGTACGCCCAGTTCCTCCGCATCCTCGACGAGGGCCGCGTCGCCATCTCCGCGCTGGCGACCGGGCTGGCCCAGGGCTGTGTGGACGAGTCGGTGAAGTACGCCGCCGAGCGCCACGCCTTCGGCCGCCCGATCGGCGCCAACCAGGCCATCCAGTTCAAGATCGCCGACATGGAGACCCGCGCCCACATGGCCCGCGTCGGCTGGCGCGACGCGGCCTCCCGGCTGGTGGCCGGTGAACCCTTCAAGAAGGAGGCCGCCATCGCGAAGCTGTACTCCTCGACCGTCGCCGTGGACAACGCCCGCGACGCCACCCAGATCCACGGCGGCTACGGCTTCATGAACGAGTACCCGGTCGCCCGCATGTGGCGGGATTCCAAGATCCTGGAGATCGGCGAGGGCACGAGCGAGGTCCAGCGGATGCTGATCGCGCGGGAGTTGGGGCTTCCGGCGGCGTGAGGGCGGGGACGGTCCACCGCGCCCGACGGCGGCCCGTCCCGGCCCGCTCCCGCCCTCAGCTCCCCGGCTCCGCGACGCGGCGGCGCACGTCGGCCGTCAGCTTCTCCAGCAGGCCGCTCAGGAGCGCGCGTTCGGTGTCGGTCAGGGAGGCGACGAGGGTGGCCTCCCGGCCGAGCACCGAGTCGACCGACCGCTCGATGACGGCCTGCCCCTCGTCCGTCAGGGAGACCATGACCGTGCGTCGGCCCGACTCCCCCGGCGACCGGCGTACGAGACCCTCGCGTTCGGCGCGGGTGACGCGCTGGGAGATCGCGCCTGCGGTCACCAGGGTGCGGTGGGCGAGTTCGCGGGTGCTGAGCGTGTAGGGCGGGCCTGAGCGGCGGATCACGGAGAGCAGGTCCAGGGTCGCGGCGTCGATCCCGGCGGCCCGCAGGACCCGGCCCCGGTCGTCCGCGAACAGCTTCGCGAGGCGCCAGAGGGGTGTCACGATCTCGATCGACTCGGTGGGGGTGCCGGGCCGTTCACGCCGCCAGGCGGCGGCGATCTGCGCGGCGGTGTGGAGCGGAAAGCCGTCACGGGCCATGTCCGGGAATTCGTCGGTCATCCTGCGGTCCCCCTGACGGGCCGACTACGTTTAGATCTAAACGTATCGCCGTTTGGAGGACACCATGCCCCGTCGGGTACTCGTCACCGGAGGAACGAGCGGCATCGGGCGCGCCATCGCCGCACGGTTCACCGCCGAAGAGGGCGAGGCCGACGTCATCGTCACCGGTCGCCACGCCGACACCGTCGAGCGCACCGCCAAGGAACTGGGCGTACGGGGCCTCGTCTGCGACGCCACCCGACCCGACCAGGTCGCCGCGCTGGCCGACGAGTTGGGCGGACCGCTGGACGTCCTGGTCAACGCGGCCGGCGGGCTGCCCGAGGACGCGCCGGCCGACACCCCGCCCCTGGAGGCACTGCTCCATGCCTGGCGGTCCGCGCTGGAGCAGAACCTGCTCGGTGCGGTCCTCACCACGGCGTCCGTCCAGGAGCATCTGGCCCCGGGCGGGGCGGTGATCAGCATCGGTTCCATCGGGGCCGAGCGCCGTGGCGGGTCGTACGGAACGGCCAAGGCCGCCCTCGCGGCGTGGAACACCGGCCTCTCCGCCGACCTCGGCCCACGCGGCATCACCGCGAACGTCATCGCGGCGGGCTATGTCGCCGGCACCGGCTTCTTCCGCGGCGCCATGACGGACGAGCGGCACGACAACCTCGTACGCGAGACCCACACGAAGCGGGCAGGCACACCCGAGGACATCGCGGCGACGGCGTACTTCCTCGCCTCGCCGGGCGCGGGACAGCTCACCGGGCAGACCATCCACGTCAACGGAGGCGCTTTCACGACCCGTTGAGGCACCGCCGAAGCGGCCTCCATAACCGGTCGACACCGTTCCGGGCGCTGCTGCAGAGTTCGCCCATGACGACCCCGTACGAGCACTGGCCCCTGCACGGACTCCGCATCCGTACCCCGCGACTCGAACTCCGGCTCCCGGACACCGCCCTCGCCGACCGGCTCGCGGCGGTGGCCGCCGCGGGTGTGCACGCACCGGACCGGACGCCGTTCACCGTGCCGTGGACCGACGGAGGGCCGGGGACGGTGGCGCGGGCGGTGTTCCAGCACGTGTTGTCCACGGTCGCGAACTGGTCCGTGGACGACTGGTGCCTGAGCCTCGCCGTCCTGCACGACGGGGAGGTCGTCGGGCGGCAGGACCTGATGGCGAAGAGCTTCGCCGTGACCCGAGAGGCGGAGACCGGCTCCTGGCTCGGCCTGGCCCATCAGGGGCAGGGCTTCGGCACCGAGATGCGGGCGGCCGTGCTGCACCTGGCCTTCGAGGGCCTGGGGGCCGAGTACGCCGTATCGGCCGCGATGACCGACAACCCGGCCTCCCTCGGCGTCTCGCGCCGACTCGGCTACCTCCCGGACGGCCTGACGGTCGCCGCCGTACGCGGGAACTCCACCACGCTCCAGCGGCTCCGGCTGGACCGGGCCCGGTGGGAGGAGCACCGCAGAGTGGAGGTTTCGGTCCAGGGGCTCGACGCCTGCCGGGGTGACTTCGGAGTGTGACCGGGGGCGAGCCCCGAACCCGCACCGGCCCACCGCACCCCGCACCCGCACCCACCCGCACCGGCCCGCCGTGCCCCGCACCGGCCCGCCCGGCACGGGCCCTCCCCCGGCGCGCCCCCCGTCCGGCCACCGTGGCCGGATGACCGCCGACGTCCGGGCCGGAACCGACCGGGCGGACGGGGACGGCAGGACCGCCTCGCGGGACACCTGTGGCGGAGCGTGCCCGTCCCCGGTGGCCCACATCGGCCGGTGCGGTTCACCCCGGAGTGGGGGTTACCCGTCGTAACGGTTTGCTTGTGCGGGACGCTTCCGGCCACCCTCCGCCGGGCTTCCGCGTTGTGCCGAGGGCTCAGCGGTGAACGCCGTGGAGAAGACGTACTGACCACCGAAGCACATGTTTCCCACAGCCCCTGCCCGATTTCGGGCAGATTTCTTGCATAAGGCCGCTCGCCCACGCAGTATCAACGGGTGCTCGAACGCCGCTCGTCCCACGACGACCTCATCGACCACCTCGTACGCTCCACCTCGCTCCAGCGCGGCGAAGCAGCCCGGGTGGTACTCGACGTGCTGGCGTTCTTCGACGAGACGACCGAGGCCTTCGTCCGGCGCCGCCACCGCGAACTGCAGTCCGGCGGCCTGGTCAACACGGAGATCTTCGAGCGGATCGCGGCCGAGCTGCCGCACCGCGCGGTGGCACCGCCGGAGCTCTCGCTCCGGCAGCTGCGCCGCATCGTCTACGGCTGAGGCTCCGCCGGAGACCGGGCACCGCAGGGCATCCGTTCGTCGTAGGAGGGGTAGAAAACATGTGCGGGATCGTCGGATACATCGGTAGGCGTGACGTGGCTCCGCTGCTGCTGGAAGGTCTGCAGCGGCTGGAGTACCGGGGGTACGACTCGGCGGGCATCGTCGTGACGAGCAAGGCCGCGGCGGGCAAGCCGGGCACGCTGAAGATGGTCAAGGCGAAGGGCCGCGTCCGCGAGCTGGAGGCCCGCGTCCCCAAGCGCTTCGCGGGGACGACCGGCATCGCGCACACCCGCTGGGCCACCCACGGCGCCCCGAGCGACGCGAACGCGCACCCGCACCTGGACGCGGAGAACAAGGTCGCCGTCGTCCACAACGGCATCATCGACAACGCCTCCGAGCTCCGCGCGAAGCTCGTCGCCGACGGCGTCGTCTTCCTCTCCGAGACCGACACCGAGGTGCTGGTCCACCTGATCGCCCGCGCCCAGGCCGAGACGCTGGAGGAGAAGGTCCGCGAGGCGCTGCGCTCCGTCGAGGGCACCTACGGCATCGCGGTGATGCACGCGGAGTTCAACGACCGCATCGTCGTCGCCCGCAACGGCTCCCCGGTCGTCCTCGGCATCGGGGAGAAGGAGATGTTCGTCGCCTCCGACGTCGCCGCGCTGGTGGCCCACACCCGCCAGATCGTGACCCTCGACGACGGCGAGATGGCCACCCTGAAGGCCGACGACTTCCGTACGTACACGACGGAGGGCTCGACCACGACGGCCACGCCGACCACCGTGGAGTGGGAGGCCGAGTCGTACGACATGGGTGGCCACGACACGTACATGCACAAGGAGATCTCGGAGCAGGCCGACGCGGTGGACCGCGTGCTGCGCGGCCGGATCGACGACCGTTTCTCCACCGTGCACCTGGGCGGCCTCAACCTGGACGCCCGCGAGGCGCGCGGGGTGCGCCGGATCAAGATCCTCGGCTGCGGGACCTCGTACCACGCCGGTCAGATCGGCGCCCAGCTGATCGAGGAGCTGGCCCGCATCCCCGCGGACGCCGAGCCCGCTTCCGAGTTCCGCTACCGCAACCCGGTCGTGGACCCCGACACCCTCTACGTCGCCGTCTCCCAGTCCGGCGAGACCTACGACGTACTGGCCGCGGTGCAGGAGCTGAAGCGCAAGGGCGCCCGCGTCCTCGGCATCGTCAACGTCGTGGGCTCCGCCATCGCCCGGGAGGCTGACGGCGGTACGTACGTCCACGCCGGCCCCGAGGTCTGCGTGGTCTCCACCAAGTGCTTCACCAACACGGTGGTCTCCTTCGCGCTGCTCGCCCTGCACCTGGGCCGCATCCGTGACCTGTCGGTCGCGGACGGCAAGCGGATCATCGCGGGTCTGCGCCGGCTGCCGGAGCAGATCAGCGAGATCCTGGCGAACGAGGACGAGATCAAGCGCCTCGCCGCCGAGTACGCGGACGCCAAGTCGATGATGTTCATCGGCCGTGTGCGCGGCTACCCGGTGGCCCGCGAGGCCTCGCTGAAGCTCAAGGAGGTCTCGTACATCCACGCCGAGGCGTACCCGGCCTCCGAGCTGAAGCACGGCCCGCTGGCCCTGATCGAGCCCGCGATGCCGACCGTCGCGATCGTGCCGGACGACGAGCTGCTGGAGAAGAACCGGGCCGCGATGGAGGAGATCAAGGCGCGCAGCGGCCGGATTCTCGCCGTCGCGCACCAGGTCCAGGAGAAGGCGGACCACACCATCGTGGTACCGAAGAACGAGAACGAGCTCGACCCGATCCTGATGGGCATCCCGCTTCAGCTCTTCGCCTACCACACGGCGCTGGCCATGGGCCGGGACATCGACAAGCCGCGCAACCTGGCGAAGTCCGTCACCGTCGAATAGCCGAACACCCCCGCCGGTGCGGGGCATCGGACTCCGGGCGTAGCCGACGGAAGCGGGCGCGCACCACTCGATCGTGGTG